>NZ_BRLB01000011.1 GCF_027923465.1 Vallitalea longa | reverse complement strand
GAAGTTATTGCATTTTAACAACTGGAGGAGCAACAATAGAAATGATTGAGAAATATATTCGCCCTCAAGCAGGAGTTAAAGATTAAAAACCGTTCCGATTCATCTCCCTCCTAGTTAGAGGAGGGGGTTTTCTCGAAACATCTAGATAAATTATATATGATATCCAAAAGGGAAATAATGATACCTTTTGGATATTTCACATTTTACTATAGTAGGTGATTGTTTATTTGCGTAACAATCTAAAATGTGATAACCTATAATAAAAATAAAAAGAGGTAGTAACATGTACGATAAAGAAATCCTTTCAGAGAAAGTCGCAAATACAATCAAGAAAATGATAATAGATAAAAAACTGAAACCAGGAGATAAATTAGCTAATGAAATTGATTTGACTAATGAGCTGAACGTTAGCCGTTCAACTGTAAGGGAAGCAATCAAGATTCTGGTTTCTACTAATATATTGGAAGTACGAAGGGGAAAAGGTACTTTTGTATCTGAAAATCCAGGATTATACAAAGACCCATTAGGGGTATGTTTCATGGACAAAAAAAATCTATTAAAAGACTTGTATGAGTCACGATTGATTATTGAGCCAGGAATCTGTGCACTAGCGGCTATAAGAGCAACGAAAGGAAACATATTACAATTGGAAAATAGCTATATCAATATAAAGAAAGAGATACTAAATAATATTGACCATACTGAAACGGATATCCAATTCCATAACATTATAGCCAATAGCAGTCAAAATCCAATAATCAATCGTATATTGCCTATCATCAATGAAGGGATTCAAGAGGGATATAAAGAGACAAAAGACATTAGAGAAAGTGGAGACACTGTTTTATATCATCATGGAAAAATACTGGAAGCGATCAAAAGCAGGAATCCTGAATTAGCTAGAGACTGTATGACTGACCATTTATCATATGGTATGGAACAAATAGTAGTTAAACTTAATGCATTAAAGTAAAGTTAATGTAAAAAATACAATACAATAAACAAAATACTTGCATTAATTTAAGTAATTTAATATAATGTACTTAGAGACATCAGACATCTGACAATGTATATTCAATTAATTTTCATTGAACTTATTATGTGCAGGATTTTGACTAAATAATAGGAGGCTATAATAATGGTAGATAAAAAAATGGATGTAATTACATTTGGTGAGAGTATGGTTCTATTTAATCCAGATTCAAAAGGTCCACTAAGATACATACATACTTTTACCAAGGCACTTTCTGGTGCAGAATCCAATGTTGCTATTGCATTAGCAAGATTAGAACATAAGGTGGGTTGGTTTTCAAAATTAGGTGATGATGAATTCGGTAGATACATTGAATGCTTTATTAGGGGTGAAGGAGTAGATATATCTAGAGTCATAAAAGATGAAGAAAGAAGTACAGGACTTCTTTTCAAAGAGAGATTTGCACATGTTAATCCCAATGTATATTATTATAGAAGAAATTCAGCGGCTAGTTATCTATCTCCAGAAGACATAGATTATGAATACATAAAAAACGCGAAAATACTTCATGTAACAGGAATAACACCTGCTCTATCAGAAAGTGCAAGAGAGACAGTCACTAGAGTTGTTGATTTTGCAAAAGAAAACGGTGTAATATTTTCTTTTGACCCTAATATCAGATTGAAACTTTGGTCAAAAGAAGAAGCAAAGCCTGTTATACTGGATTTGTGCAAGAAGGCTGATATATTATTTCCAGGAATCGACGAAGCTGAAATGTTACTTGGTATAGAAGACCCAAGAGAAGTTATAAAAACTTTCCATGAAATGGGACCTGATATAGTAGCATTAAAATTAGGTAAAGAAGGATGTATGTTATCTAATAGGAAAGAGCAACATTTTGTTAATGGATATACGGTCAAAACAATGGAAGACAGTGTTGGTGCAGGAGATGGATTCGCAGCAGGATTCTTGAGTGGCATGTTAAGAAATAAAAATCTAAAAGAATGTGGAGAATACGCTAACGGAGTAGGAGCAATGGCCACTCTTGTTAAAGGTGATGTTGAAGGGCTTCCTACTTATGATCAACTTCTTACCTTCATTGATAAAAAAGAATATGTTGACCGTTAGATTTTTCAATATATAATTGAGTTAATTATGTGTCTACTTATATTTTTTTGATGTAGATGTAATAATTTGCTATTATCTTTTTATAAAAGTTAATAATAGAAATTAAGGGGATCAAAATACATTTATAATAGTATCTTACATAAGCTTATAGCCATAATGTATATGATCCCTTTAATATATATATAAATAATCATTGACAACTCCAGACTATTATAGTAGTATGTAATTACAAACTATTATAATAGTCTGGAGTGATTTATGTGGAACAAATAAAGTTATTTGACTCAGAATTGAGATTAATGGAATTAATATGGCAACAAGATTCTACTACTGCCAAAAATATAAGTCTCATTGCGGCAGATATCATAGGATGGAATAAAAACACGACATATACGGTTTTGAAGAAACTCATCAAAAAAGGAGCAATAGAACGTATAGAACCAAACTTCGTATGTAAACCTCTTATAACAAGAGAACAAGTACAACTAGATGAAACTAGAAAACTCATAGATAAATTATATAATGGATCTGTAAAAACTTTTTTTACTTCCTTCCTTAAGAAAGAGAACCTGTCAAAAGAGGAAATAGAAGAGCTCAAAGATATTATAGGTAAAGAGCTGTAAGAGGGGGTAATTATGCTAAATGAAATATTTTACTTTATTTTAAATATGAGTATAACAGCAGCCACTATAGTGATTATTTTGCTGTTTATTAGAGTTCTTGTCGGGAAGTATATCAGTAAGACTCTTATTTATTTACTATGGTGTATTGTATTGTTTCGTCTTCTAATACCAATATCTATATCCAGTAGATATAGTTTCATCAATCTAATCGATCCTAAATTGACTAAAGTTGTAGAAGTTGATTTATTGGAAAATGAAACTCCTGATATTTATTATAGTGCAATTAATTCCATTCAACTAGCAGAAAACTATAATCCTATAGTGTATAAGAGTGATAGGATTGAAAAAGTAATAAATATAGCTAGTAGCGTATGGTTAATAGTTACTTGCATATTTCTAATTACATTGATCACTATTTATATAATAACTATGAAGGACCTTAATAGAGCTGTTAAACTAAATTATGATATGAATATTTTATATAAGTATAAGAAACAGCTTAAGATCAAAAGAAAAGTAGAAGTATATGAATCCGTTCATGTAAACACACCAATAGTCATAGGTGTGTCAGGTACTAGAATAATAGTTCCACATGGCATTAATTCAGATATGTTGGATTATGTTTTGTTGCACGAATTGTCACATATCAAAAGAAAAGATAATATATGGAGGCTCCTATCAATATTGGCAGTATGTATTCATTGGTTTAATCCTTTTGCATGGCTATTTCTGTATTTCTCAGGGCAAGATATGGAAAGTGCATGTGATTTGAAAGTTCTTAGAAACATTCCATATGATAGGAGAAAGGATTATGCATTATCCTTAGTGAAATTAGCAGATGACCAAAGAACATTATTCCCTGCAATGGGGAATACGATAGTCAAACAGAGATTGATGAATATCATTAATTATAGAAAACTATCCACTATAATGATTATATTGACTTCTGTTTTATGTATGATTATCACCATATTGTTGATTACCAATCCTATAGTGTGAAGAGGGGAGATATAATGAAATTAAATAAGATATTAGTGTATGTGATTATGATATTAGTATTGATCACATCTTGTAAAAAAGATATTGTAGCAGGTGAGGTCCAAGATACAGAAAAAAAGATAGAGTGTGAAGAAGTTGAGGAAACTCCAAAAGAAATTGTTATTGATATTGATGATATCTATAATAGTGTCGATATTGATATTGGCTACGTCGAATTAGAAAATTTGAATGAAGATAATGTACCTGAGATAGACTTGGAGTATTATCCAAAAGATGGTGATTTTATATTAAAAAAAGTTTCTGACGGGTATATATGTGTTTCTCTAGAGGAATATGAAGACGAAAATGCATTAGAAGATTATTTATCACCTATGGTATATAGATTCAATGAAAATGGTAAATTGTCATGGAAGAAGCATTATGACTATAAAACCCATGTAGGAAAGATAGGTCAAGTATTGACATTTGATGATGACAGCTTTATATTTCATATTGATTCTTATCAAGATTGGAATGAGGGAAGATTGATTAATGATAATTGCTATTTAATTAAGTGTAATAAAGATGGAGAGGAAGAGTGGACAAAAGAATATAGTAATTCTAATAGAGATATGCTTGCCAACATATTATTATCGGATTCAGAAGAAATATTGATTATAGGAGAATGGAAAGCAAAAGATGGTAAGGAATATGATGATATAGATAAAGGATTGAAAGAGGAATTAAACAATGATATAGTCATAACTAAATTAGATGCTGAAGGGAATATGATAGAACAGAAAAGTTTTGGAGGAAGTAATGACGAACATGTAGATATAGTTGGATATGACAAAAAACTAGGAATAATAATTGAAGCCATCTCCTTTTCAAATGACGGTCCCTTTGCAGTTGATATAATAGACAAATGGAATAATGATTTCATAGCATGTATAGATGAAAAAAATCTAGAAATTAAATGGATATATAGACTTGTTGGAGGAAAGTATACTACTAATAATAGATTTTCAATCAACAACGGTATGGTATATATGATTGTAACCCAAAATAACCGTAATAGACAACATAGCCAATCTCTAATAACAATTGATGATAAAGGTAATGCAAGTAAGCTGATAACTCAGACATATGACCAAATGGTGGATAAGTTCAATTCGCTTATGATATTACAAAATGGTGATATAGTTATTGGAGAAGGTAATCAATATATTAGTTCTCTAAGAATATTTGATGATACAGGTAAAGTAAAAAAAGTCATTCATGATATTAATTTGGTTCCTGATGAGATAATACCTACAGATGATGGAGGTTTTATCGTAAAGAGCAGGAGGCAGATAAAAACAGTACCACAGCCAATATATGTATCATGTATATGGTATGATACAGAACTGGTAATGATGAAATATGACAGTAATTACAACATTGAATGGCGGAAAACATATGATAGATATAAAAACAATCCATACTGGGACTGTGTTATACCATTAAACAATGGAAAACAGATAACTGAGATAAAAACGGATTACAGGAAGTCCTGTATTGATTAACATTGAATAGGATGTTTTTTAAATTCATGAATGAAAATTATTAAAAATGGAATAATGTAATATGTGAGGGATATATTATATATAGCACCCCATTAGAAATCGGTTTCTAAGGGGTGCTAATTATTTTGAAATAATAAAATTGTATTTTTTACGGTAAAAAAAATATAATGAAATCTGACTGCAGTATATTATACATTGTAAAAATAGAGTTATTACATAAGATTATATTATATAACGTTCAATACATTTACTGTTCATAGTATAAAATATTATCACATAAAATGTTATGAAAACATTATTTGAGGGTTATTATAATGAATTTATCTAAGTTTGTTGATGAATTACCCATTATACCAATTGTAAAACCTGTAGGTAGAATGGATGGAGTTTCCTATTATCAAATCAGGCTGCAACAGTTCAAACAAAAACTTCATAGAGATTTTCCAGAAACTACAGTATGGGGATTGGAAGGTAACTATCCAGGTCCAACCATTGAAGCTCATAGGAATCAGTTAATCAAAGTTCAGTGGATAAACGAACTCCCAAAAAGACATCTGCTGCCAGTAGATACTACCATACATGGTGCGGAGCCAAATAAACCAAGAGTAAGGACAGTCATACATCTTCACGGAGGAGTAGTCCAACCAGAGAGTGATGGATATCCAGATGCATGGTTTACCAATGGTTATAAGATAGTAGGTCCAGATTTTACTAGAAAAATATATGATTATCCCAATATGCAGAGAAGTACAACCCTATGGTACCATTCTCATGCAATAGGGATTACACGTCTTAATGTATATGCAGGATTAGCTGGTGCGTATGTTATCCGTGATCCTGAAGAAAAGTATTTGAATCTTCCAAAAGGCAAATATGAGATCACATTATTGATTCAAGACAGATCATTCAATGAGGATGGCTCCCTATATTATCCATGTGGACCAGAACCTCCTGTACCAGGTGTATGTCCTTCTGTAGTACCTGATTTTTTTGGAGATACCATACTTGTCAATGGAAAAGTCTGGCCATATCTAGATGTAGAGCCAAGAAAATATAGATTTCGTGTTGTTAATGGTTCCAATTCAAGATTCTATAGTATTAGACTATCTTCTAATCAGCCATTCTATCAGATTGGTACTGATGGCGGATTCCTAGAATCACCAGTAGTAATCAATGAAATATTGATAGCTCCAGGAGAGAGAGTAGATATGATAATAGATTTTTCTGAGCATATAGGTGAGAATATAGTATTAACCAATAACGCTCCATCACCTTACCCTAGAGGCAATCCAGTTGATGTAGATACTGAAGGTAATATTATGCAATTCAGGGTTTCCAAGAATTTATCATGCTATGATTATAGTATTATTCCATTCAAATTAAATACAATAATACCTTTGCAAGCAAGGGATGCAAGATTAGAAAGAAATCTTACCCTAGTCAGGGAAACAGATAGATATGGAAGAGCTTTTCTGCTACTGGATGATAAAAGATGGGATGACCCTATTACGATTAAGCCACTTTTAGGTAGCATTGAAGTATGGACTTTAATTAATCTGGCTAATTCTACTCATCCCATACATATCCATCTAGTCAATTTTCAGATACTGGATAGACAGCCTTTTGATGTTGATTATTATAATGAAACAGGAGAGATTAAAACTACTGGACCGGCAGTACTACCTGATCTCAATGAAAGAGGTTGGAAAGATACAGTAAGAGCCAATCCTGGTGAGATTACAAGGATAATAATGAGATTCGTTCCCTATTCGGGTTTGTATCCTTGGCATTGTCATATATTGGAGCATGAAGACCATGAGATGATGAGACCTTATGAGATTATAACTTAATACAATATCCTATTTCATCACATGACAATAGATATTATATATAATGAATTATTTATAATATTTGTAGCAGTTTCATATTTTCTTGAACTATATATTTAAATAAATCAGTTATTGATATAAAATAGAATATGAATGAGTTATTAAAATATTTTGATTGGGTAATATCTATTGTTATGGGGAACGTTTTGATTAATATAAAATAAAAAATACTGATTATAAAAGGAGAATAGGTATGGTTAAAGTATTTAAAAATCAAAAGGGTAGAGAACAGGTTTTGAAATCATATGATAATTTACTTGAATTATGGGATACTGATATTGAAGAAGTTAATTTACAAACTCGATATGGTATAACGCATTGTATTAAATCGGGGAATAAGGCAAATCCACCCCTATTAATGTTTCATGGAGTTGGTGATAACTCTGCGGTAATGTGGATATTGAATATAAA
This sequence comes from Vallitalea longa, assembly GCF_027923465.1. Classification (NCBI taxonomy): domain Bacteria; kingdom Bacillati; phylum Bacillota; class Clostridia; order Lachnospirales; family Vallitaleaceae; genus Vallitalea; species Vallitalea longa. Next base: position 168,465 of record NZ_BRLB01000011.1, on the reverse strand, counting down.
AGAATTAGCTAAACATTTTTATTGTATAGCTGTAGATACGATTGGTGGACCAGGAAAAAGTATTCCAAACGAGAATTTCGTTAAGAATAAATTTAATCAAGTAGAGTGGATAAATGAAATCGTACAACAGTTGCAAATTAATAATTTTAATATAGTTGGTATTTCCAACGGGGCATATATGGCATATAATTATCTGACACATGAAAAAGAAAAAGTAAATAAAGTAATATGTTTAGAGGGTGGAATGGTAACTGGTAATCCTATGATATCTATGTTGAAAACTATTTTTCTACTTTTTCCTCAAATATTAGTTCCAAATAGAAATAATTTAATTAGTATCATGAAGAAATTGACTTCACCGGAATCTAACTTTTTTGAACAATGTCCAGAGGTAGTAGAGCATATGATTATGTTAATGAGAAAACATAACCAAAAGGCTATGTTTATACATAAGTTAGAAAAATATGATAAACATAAGGGTAGGCAGGTAAAGGATAAGCTTAATTTTTTAATTGGCGAATATAGATTAGAAGATAAAAAAGCATTTACATGTATTTTAAATGAAGGTGGATTTAATTATGAAACTATAGGAGGTGCTGGACATGGAATTAATCATGAACAGCCACAAAAAATCAATAGTAAAATAATACAATATTTATTAAATTAATATTACCAAAATAAGTCTTATAGTTTCAATAAAATAAATATTTATATGCATTTTTATATATTATTATAATAATAAATTGATGTATTGCACATAAAATAGTATAATTATAAAATGTTATAAGAGTTTAATTGTCAAAACTCTAATTATGATTGAAAAAATATATTTATTAATTCTAAAATTATGCATAAGGTGTGTGGATTTATGAGATTGATGCGAACTAGAGGACTATCTGTTAGAGGGCGTATAGTTTTGATGTTTATTACAATAATGTTGCTCTTAATATTAGTATTCGGGACATATGCTACTTATAATATGTACAACAATATCATGAAGAACACCTATAAAAATATGAATTTAATGATTGATGCCAATAGTGAAAATCTAAACCAATCTTTTAGTATAATTACTAATACAACTATTGCTCTATCTGCGAGTGATGCTGTACAAGAATGGATTAAAGATGATAGTTATTTTGATAAAGAAAATGAAAGATATTATCTTAACGTACAGAATCTTAATAAACAATTCCAAAATATATTAACATATAACAATGTATGGGAAATGAATTCTTTTGCATATGTTACAGTGTATGAAAATAGTAGTTTGCTTGGCTATACTTACACGAAACAAGTAAGTACTAAGAAAATAACAGATGATTCAAGAAGAATAAATGAATTAATTGTAGGTGATACAGGGGAATATATAAATTACATACCACCATCACCTAATAATAATACCATGTATTATACTAGAAAAGTAAAATCTGATTTTACGACTGACGATAGTTTGATAATTATTGCCGCTATAAATGAAAGATATCTTAAGAATAAATACAACGGTCTATTAAGTTATGACGGTGCATTAGCATATATTATAGATGAAGATGGCATTATATATTCCTCTAATGATAAATCTTTACTAGGTAAAAAAATATCAGATGATATCACTAACAATATTGATTACCATAAGATGGATGAAATTAATTATGACAATAATAAATATGTAACTGTGTCTAGAGAAATTAAAGAGAATGGTTTCCGACTTATATATATGTTACCTAAAATGAATTTGATCAAACAGACCGTTAATGGGATGAATTCATTTATAATAATTGCAATAATACTGGCAATTGTATCTATTGTATTTGTTATTATAATATCTATGAGAACTACTGTATTCATCAAAGATTTCACAACTGCAATGAATAAGGTAAGAGAAAAAGACTATGATTACCGAATGACTAAATATGATGATGATAAACTAGATACCCTTGTGAATACATTTAATTCTATGACATCTGAAATACAGACACTCTTGAAAACAACATATGAGTCAAAATTATTGCTTAATGAAATGGAAATCAAATTTTTACAATATCAAATGAACCCACATTTCTTGTTTAATATATTGCTTACTATTCAGATTAAAGCAAAAATGTGTAAAGATGAAACGGTATATCAGATGATAGCATCATTATCAGCTCTTTTGAGAGCTGGAATTTATGGAGATAAACGTTCTATTATTACTATAGAAGAAGAACTGAAATATGTAGAATACTATCTGTCATTACAAAAAATGAGATATGAAGATAGATTGACTTATACTATTAATATAGATGAAGAAGATATAAAAACATGTAAAATTCCAAGATTAGTTATTGAGCCTATTGTTGAAAATGCTATTGTTCATGGTGTTGAAAAAACTGATAACCAAGCTGTGGTTACAGTTGATATAAAGAGTGAAAATCAAAAGGTATATATTAAGGTAATGGATAATGGAATAGGTTTTAACGTTGAAGAAATAATGCAAGCTAAAAATAATGATATTACAGATAGAAAAGTTGAACGTGAAAAAATGGGATTAAAAAATACAGATCATAGATTAAAGTTGATATATGGACCTGATTATGGACTAAACATTTACAGCGAAAAAAATGTTGGTACGACCATTGAAATAATAATACCGAAGAATAAAGGGAGAGCAGAAAATGTATAAAATAATGCTTGTTGATGATGAACGTAATATTAGAAATGGTATAAGACATCTCATTGATTGGGACGAGTTAGATTGTGAAGTTGTAATAGATTGCAGAAATGGTAAAGAAGCTCTTGATTATATAGCAAAAAATGAAGTTGATGTTGTTGTGACAGATATCAAAATGCCTGTCATTGATGGTTTGGAGTTATGTAAGAAAATCAATGAGAACAAATATGATATAGAAGTAATTATTCTAACAGCCTATTCGGATTTTACTTTTGCACAAAAAGCCATCAAATACAATGTAGTTGATTTTGTTATTAAAAATGAATTCATTGAAGAGTTACCAAGTGCAGTCAATAAGGCTAAGGCTATTATAAATGATAAAAGGAAAGAAAGTAAGAAAATAGAATTAACAATTAACGACTATAACGACTATCGTCAACATCTATTAATGAAATCGGCTCTTTCACAAGATGTAAGTATTGAAGATATAGAAAAATATGATCTTAATAAATATAATTATTGTATAAATGCTTGTGAGATAGATTATTATGATGAAAAAAAAGATAATAATGCTTCTATAAAAATGCTAAAAAACTTTTTGAACATCACTATGAAAGATTGTGATTCTGAAGTAATACCTATAAAAGATAATCATATCATGATTGTAATATTAATAGACAAAGATAAAGACATTGCATTGAACAAGGTAGTACAACATTTTAATGAGATTCTTCTTATGGTTGAAGAATTCATGAGATTAGATATAAAACTTGGGACAAGTCAGATTATTAATGATTTCAGTGAAATAAGTGATTCGTATGAAAAGGCGAATGAGGCATTATCCAGAATAACCACTAAGGGAAATGCGTTATATATCCATGATGATTCACTGTTAAAAGATGAAAAGATGATTAATATTAATATTGAAGAATTCACCAAAGAAATATGTGATATAACATTAAAAGGTGATAGAGAAGAAGCAGTAGTCAAAATAAAAGATCTTGGCGACCAATTAGTTAAAGCTAATAAAAGCTTTGAACAATGTAAAATGGATATACTAATCATCTGTAGTTCAATAATGCGTAATGTCGTGAAATATGATATAAGTCAAGATTTCAATCAAATAGAGAAAAAACTGTATGAGAGCATTAATGCAGCCAAGACAATGTTTAGTCTAATTACAATATGTACACGTATAGTGGAGATAGCAATAAATGTGTGTAGAGATAAAAAAGATATAAGAAACCAACTTGTAACCAACGTAGACAACTATATCAAGAATAATTATAAAAATAATATTTCTTTACAAGACATAAGTAACTCACTATTTCTTAACAGCAGTTATTTAAGTAGAGCGTACAAGAAGTTAACAGGAATTACAGTAACTGATGCAATCAATATATATAGGATAACAAAAGCTAAATCATTATTGAAAAATAGTGAGTTGAAGATATATGAAATAGGGCTAGAAGTTGGATTTCGTGACCCTGCGTATTTCTCACATGTTTTCGTAAAATATAATAATCAAAATCCAACAGAATATAGAAATAGTGATAAGTAGATAAATATTTCTCATATCGGATTAAATTAAACAATAAATAACTTGCTCTATTAAATAATATAATCATAACGATTTGATTAAAATATTAGAGCAGGTAATTTTTTTACTTTTTATTAGTATAATAGGTAAAAATAATACAAGGTCAAAAAAACTTCAATAAACTTAGATATTTTTGGTAAAAATTGAACAATCAAAAGGAAAAGCAGTCTATTCAATTATTAAGATTTTACATATATACTGATATCACAAAAGAAAATAAAATTTTCGAATAGGGAGGATTTACTTATGAAATCAATATTAAAGAAAGCAATGGCTTTAATGATAACTCTTACAATGGTTTTTACTTTAGCTGCTTGCGGTAATAAAGATAAGAAATCAGATGAAAGTTCTAATGGAAGCAAACCAGTTGAAATAACTTATGCAACATTCATGGTAGGATCACACGTATCAGCAGCTGCTGAAAAGGAAGTATTAGATGAATTCAACAAAAAATATGAAGGTAAAATAAAAGTTAAAGTTGAAGAGCTTCCAAGTGATGATGCTTATGTAAATAAAATGAAAGCTCTTGCTGCTTCAGGCGCATTACCAGATGTTATTAACGGTAAAAATGGCCTAAGAGAACTAGCAGTGAAAAATGGTCAAGCTGTAGATCTAATACCTTTCCTTGAAGCTGATGAAGAATGGAATAAGTATGTAGGAGAAGGAGCTATCAATTATAGCAAAACAGATGATGGAAAATTATATTCAATAGCCAATCAACAACAATTAGTAGGTTATTTCTATAATAAAGATATGTTTGAAAAGACAGGAATCACTCCTGCAAAGACATGGGACGAATTCATGTCAAACAATGAAAAATTAAAAGAAAATGGATATACACCACTTGCTATGATGACTGGAGAGAATGCATGGACAACTAATCTTTGGCTTGCAGCAATTATCGGTACTAATGGCGAAGAAGGTAATAAATATATGAACACTAATTACCCTGAAAGTTATAATAATGATTTAGTAGTGAATGCTCTTACAATGGTTCAAAAATGTTTGAAAGATTATACAACACCAGATGCAATAGGTGCTATCTATGCTAACTCCGCTAATAATTTCTTACAAGAAAATACAGCTATTATAGCTAATGGACCTTGGATGGTTCCTGATTTCACTGATACGTCTAAAGCAAAAGAAGGGTTAGCAGATAGAGTAGGCGTGTCATTATATCCTAACGATGGTATCGTTACACAATATGAAATAGGATATGTATTATGTACTAACGATAAATCAAAAGAAGAACAAGATGCAGCGTTGGAATTCTTGAAATTCAAGACAGGAAAAGAAGCTCAGAAGATATTCTTAGAAAAATCAGGTGCATTACCATTAACAGCCAATGTAGAATTATCAGATGAATACAAAAAAGCTAATCCACTTGTAGTAGACTTAATAGACCTAAGTACAAAAGCAAAATACGGATTTGAAAACATGGACAACACAGCTTATTCAAGTGTTATAGAAGAATTCTCATTGAGTTATCCAGAATTGGTATATGGAGGAATTACACCTGAAGAAATGGCTACAAAACTAACAGAAGCTGCTGATAAACACAAAGAACAATAACAAGTAGTATCAATAAATATATACATCAATGGAAACCTTATCTTACTATACGTAAGGTGAGGTTTTTAAATAGCAGAGTGGAGGGCATATATGACTAAAAATAGAAAATGGATAATTTTATTTTTAACTCCTGGTATAATTCTTTTTATATTCGTATTCCTTATTTCAATCGTTTTGCTGGTAGGGACTTCGTTTACTAGCTGGTCCATTGGATCAAGTATATCATTTTCTGGAATTAAAAATTATATATATCTATTTACAAAAGATAAAGATTTCATAACAAGTATTTTCAATACAATCATATGGATAGGATTACAGTCTACAGTACACATTTTTATTGGGGTTGTTTTAGCGCTTATATTATCAAGAGCTAGATGGTATACATCAATTGTCAGAACAATATTTTTCATACCTAATATTATTTCAAGTGCTGCCCTTGGTTTGTTGTTCCTATGTATTATGAATCCTCAATTCGGAATGGTTAACAATATAATCACTAAGATTACGGGAAATCAATTTGCTCACAACTGGTTTATGAATCCTGATACAGCATTCTTTTCAGTAACTATGACTTGGTTACCTTATGCAGGTTTAGTAACTATTCTGGTTATGGCAGAGATGGCATCCATATCAAAAGAAATATATGAAGCCGCATCAATTGATGGTGCTTCGAATTTTCAACAGAACATATACATTGTACTTCCTATGATGAGAAATATCATTGGTACTGCTACTATATTAGCAGCAACAAGTATGTTACAGAAACTTGATATAATCATTATGACAACAGGTGGTGGACCTGGGGCTAGAACAATGAATATGCCGATGTATCTCTATAAGACAGCACTTGTAGACAATAACTACGGACTTGCAAATGCACAAGGTGTAATTTTAATAGTATTAGGTCTTATTACACTTATTTCTGTTCGTAAAATCTATAGAATGGATAAAGAACGATAAGGGGGGACAGATAATGAGAGCAATAACACCAATTAAAAAAATATTGACATTCATATTCGTATCATTTATTGTCATAATATCCGTAGTTCCTTTTATCTGGGTATTCGCATCTTCATTTAAAGGTAATGCAGATATTATGTCATCAGTTTCGGGATTTCCAAATGGATTACAATTCAGTAATTATGTATCAGCATTCAATATTGCGCCACTTGTTACTTTTTATAAAAATAGTGTAGTGGTTTCGATTATTGCTACAGCACTGAATTTGATTATATTTTCTATGGCAGCGTATGTAATTGTTAGGTGTAAATTCAAATTGAAGAAAACAATCATAATTGCATTTTCACTTGCACTAGTAATTCCTGGAGCAGCTCTTTTACAGCCATTATACAACACACTTTCTGCAACACATTTGTATGATACACTTTCAGGACTTATTATTGTATACGCAGCCCTTGGTATGCCTACAACCTTCTATATAATGATGAGTTATATCCAGACGATACCGTATACATTAGAAGAGGCTGCATATATTGATGGAGCAGGTTTCTTCAGAACATTTATGCAGATTATTTTACCACTTACTCGTCCAGCTTTTGCAACAGCAGGTGTACTTCAATTTCTATTCTGCTGGAATGAATTCCAATTCGCATTGACTCTCACAGGGGACAAAATGAACAGAACTCTTCCTATAGCACTTTATTATTTCAAGAGTTCATTCGCCAGTGACTATGGTGCAATGTTTGCAGCTACAGTATTAGTTACGATTCCTAGTATCATAATATATATGTTAATGCAGAAACAGATTATCTCAGGGCTTGTATCTGGATCGGTAAAAGGATAAGTTTATAGTTGACATAATAATAAAAATGAATAATTAAATAATATTAATGATAAAGATTTCTTATTTTAACTAAAGTTATAGTAAGAAATCTTTTATTTTGCCATATTATTGGTATATAAAAGAGTTTTTATTGTGAAATATGTATATTGATGGATATTTGTGTTATAATTAAAATAATGTATTAATATGTAGCTAGGTAAAAGGTAAGAATAGGGGTTGGATAATATGAGGAAAAAAGAGACTTTAGTAGTTGGAATACTTATTATAGTATTGATTTTATTGGAGACATTTAGTAAAAACACCATAACGGATGCTATGAATGATGCGAATATACATGTCCATCAGATATTACATAAGGTTGATTGTGATAAGGGTACGTTAGTTTTTTATGAACTTGAAGAACACCCTAATGGCTGTAATATTGGATTACTGGAGAAATCCCTTAATAAGTATAAATGGGTTAACGGTGCTGTAGTTGACGATTTTTCTGAAGAAGAAGATCTAACATGGTGTCTATCCGGTATTGGTAAGTCCAATGAGATTGGAAATCCTGATGCTCTTCAAGTGGCACATGGTATTGTAACTAATGATAATATAGTAGAAGTGACAGTTGCGTTAAAGGATGAAGAAGCTAAGAGTGCTGAGATCGTGGATACTGATTTGGGTAGAATATGGTACTTTCTTATGGAAAAGGAGACAAATCATAGACCGGATATAGCTGGGTTAGATAGTGATGGAGAAATAGTTTATGGGATAGGATTATGATGCATATATGAAAATATATGCTTCACTTATGAGCATTTTGAATATTTTTTGTAATTTCAATATATTATAATTGTACTCTGTAAAATCTAAGAATTTTATATAAAATCATAACAATAGTCCATACTTGTTATAATAATTTTGTGATAATATGTTTAAAAGAATATGTATTTATACTATATTGGGGATAATGACGTATAATTCAACTAAGCTTATATATTCTTTTAATAAAAACAAGAGAGGAATAATATTGTATGAGGAAAAAGGTATTTAAAACATTTAATTTCATTCTAGCGGGTTTTTTGATTTTAACTATGGTAATTGTACATCCTTTATCAGTCCGAGCGACCGAGACAACGTATTACATTGATTCTGTTAACGGAGATGATACTAATGATGGTAAAAGTACTAGTACTCCTTGGAAATCTCTAGACAAAGTTAATAGTATGGTATTTTCACCTGGGGATAGGATATTGTTAAAAGCTGGTAGTGTATGGAACGGTCAATTGAAACCTAAGGGTTCAGGTACAGAAGGAAATCCTATAATCATTGATATGTATGGTGAAGAAAATAAACCAATTATAAATGGACAGGGTCAGGTCTTGATTACATTACATCTATATAATGAACAGTACTGGGAAATTAATAACTTAGAGATAACTAATCAAGGTGCTTCAGAGTTAACTGGTAGAACAGGAGTGAAAATAGAAGCTCATGACTATGGAGTAGCAAACCATATCTACCTCAAGAATCTGGATGTACATAATGTCAATGGTGATAGTATTAAGAAAGATACAGGTAATGGTGGAATATTCTTTGTTATAACAGGAGATTCTGTAGTAACCAAGTTTAATGATATATTAATAGAAGATTGTTCAGTGAAAAATGTCAATAGAACAGGTATTTCTGTTGGTTTTACTTCATGGTGTGCATTATATGACGGTTATGGTGGCAGATATCCTAATCATATAGTGGAAGATTATTCATCTGATAATGTAGTCATTAGAAATAATTATGTAGAGACAGCTGGTGGAGATGCTATAGTTCCTATGTTCTGTAATCATCCTATTATTGAATATAATGTAGCTAATGGTTGTAATATAACTTCAGCTAATGCTGGACAATACAGTGCAGGAATATGGCCATGGCGTTGTGATGATGCTTTGTTCCAGTATAATGAAGTATACGGTACTAAGTATAATGGTGATGGTCAAGCTTTTGATTGTGACTATAGCAATAGAACAGTATACCAATATAATTACAGTCACGATAATCAAGGTGGATTTATGTTGATGTGTCAAGATGAATCTAATGATTCTATCGTAAGATATAATATAAGTCAAAACGATCAAGTAGGTCTTTTATCTACTTCAGGCAAATCATCTGGACATATCTATAACAACGTATTTTATATAGGACAGGGGTTAAGTACTACTCCATGGAGATTTACCGGTTCAGGTGATATAAAGGTATCCAATAATATCTTTTATAACGTGGGCAATTCAAAATCAGTAACGTGGCCTTCCAATGTTACATATAGTCATAACAATTATTACGGTTTCAATAATTATCCAGATGATTCATTCAAGAACACTGATGATCCACAATTCATCAATTCTGGTAGTGGAGGAATAGGAATAGACACATTAGATGGATATAAACTAAGTCCTGATTCAAGTCTAATCAATTCCGGTACCCCTATTTTATATAGTGGAGGCAAGGATTATTGGGGAAATGAGTTATATTATGATAAGCCTGATATTGGAGCTTTTGAGTATCCAGTAGGAGGTATTACAACTCCGGAATATGTTAATAGAGTTGTAAATGAAGGGTTTGAAACTGGAGAAGGTTCTCCTTTCTATCCTTGGAATTCATCAGTATCAAATAGTAATCAACGTACGGGCGATTACTGTGGACAAGTTGATAAATATGGTTCATGGGAACAAGTAATTGATGTACTACCTAATAAAACATATACTTTAACAGGCTGGATGGTAGTAGAGAATCAAGGAGATGAATTCTGGTTAGGTGTCAAAGATTACGGTGGAGATGAAATCCATGCAACAATTGACTCTACATCTTATACACAAGGCAGTATTCAGTTCACAACAGGACCATCTGCCAGTACAGCTATAATATATGCGCATCGACCTGATACAGGAGTAGGATCAGGATATGTTGATGATTTGTCAGTAATAATGGACGAAGAACAACCAGTCATCAATCTTGTTAGAAATGAAGGACTTGAAACAGGAAACAAAGAACCATGGTATGATTGGAATGCATCAATCTCCAGCAATAATCAACGTTCCGGCAGTTATTGTGGAAAAGTCAATAAATATGGTTCATGGGAGCAGGTTATTAATGTTGAGCCACAAAAGACATATACTCTTACAGGATGGTTGAAAGTTGAGAATCAAGGTGATGATTTTAGATTGGGAGTCAAGGATTATGGTGGTGACGCTGTTAGCGTTACTATTGATTCTACATCTTATACTAAGGGTACTGTGCAATTTACTACGGGAAGATTCAATACTAGTGCAATAATATACATGTATAGACCCGATACAGGAGTTGGAGCAGGGTACGGAGATGATTTTCAGGTAATGAGTGAATAAGTATGGGAGATAAAAAGAGGAACATAAATATAAAGAAGATAACGGGTTTTGTTACTGTCATTATGGTTCTTATACTATCATTTATTGTTATAGCAGCTAAAGATAAAGCAGGTGGTAATGCGAATAAAACTGTTGCTTACATCAATGATGAACCTATATCTTCAAGAGAGTTCAATCAATGTTATTCTTCTCATCAGGTTTTAGATTATATGATAAGAGTAAAGTTAGAACAACTATTATTCAGAGATAAGAATATTGTGGAAGACATTTCTTACAAATCTTTTATCAACAGTTTTATCAAAGAAAATGATAGAAGGAAAGAAGCTGTTGATAAAGGTGAAATCATCTATGGTCCTAAGCAATTTCATGAAGATGATTATTTTAGCTATTTACACAGTAAAAGAGTATTACTATTAAAAGAAATATTAGCAGTAGAGGATTTTGCAATTAACGATGAAAAATTAAAGATGTTCTATGATAATAGTAAAGAGATATATCCAGAGTATAAGAAACAAGATTATATTGAAGCTAGATTGATTAAGATTTCACCAAAAAATAGAGAGGGTGAAAAATTGACTATTTCAGATATAGAAGGATTGGTTGATACTTATGACGATATATTTGATAATCAAATGGCTTTCCAGAAAATGATAGAGGGAAAAAGTTATATGATGGATATAATTGATAGAGTATTTGATGAGTCTACAGCAAGGAATGATATAAGAAATGAATCTAGTATATATGACTCTGTTTCCAAATTGAAAATTGGTGAGGTAAGTGATGTTATAGAGTATAATAAAGCTTTTTATATAATCAAATGTATTGATAGAAAAGAAGGCGATTATTATTCTTTCGAAGAAAAGAAAGATTATATAAGGACTAGATACATTGATGAAAGATATGAAGAGCTGATACAAAAACTGATGAATGAATCAGAAGTTAAGATTGTTGATGACAGTATAAAAGCAAAGATTCAAGAGGTAAATTGATATAAAATATAGGGGTTGTCTGAAATTGATGATAATAATTTCTGACAGCCTCTTATTAGATGTTATAGCAATAAATAGAATTCATTTTAATAATATATTAGGTCTAGGTTTGTTAGTTTACTAGTTAGTATATAATTAGTTATCATAAGGAGCTGATTGATTAATTTCTAATTCAGATACTTGTTTACATGAAATTCACTTAGTTACGTATTATTTATTTTAAGTCTTTAGGTGTATAGGGAGTTTTTTTGTCTGTTCTACCAGCTAGATAATCAAGGCTAGTTCCGTAATAGTCAGCTAACTTGCACATAGTTTCAACTGTTATGGAGATTTCACCACGTTCATATCTTGAATAAGTTCTTTGATTGATATTGAGAAATTCAGCAATCTGAGATTGTGTTAAATCGTTATCTTCTCTAATATTTCTTATACGTTCAAATATCATTTGTAATCACCCCTTTGTTAAATTATAGCTTAGGCATATTAGTAGTATTGACAAATAGGCGTAATAAGCCTATTATATTTTTGAGGTGATTTTTATGAAAATAAATTATGAGAAAGTAATTAATGGCATAATTGAAGACTTAATTGGATACGCCTATGAAGACATAGCTGATCAATCTACTGAAATAAGAGAACTGGAAGGAAAATTATCTAAACAGAGTCAAAAAGTTCAAGCGGTTTTGCCTCTATTGAATGAGGAAAGCAGGAAGACTATAGAAGAATATACATGGCAGGTCGAGTGTTTGAACGGGGAATATAATAATAAGATTTATGTACAGGGATTAAAGGATTGTGTTAAGATATTAAAGTATTTAAGAATATTGTAAAGGTACAATAATGTTACTTACTCAACTTTCCCACTTCAATATTCTATGTAGGGAAGCTAATTAAAAGGCTTTGTAGAATAAAAATATAGGTGTTCCTTCTATCTTTTTATTCTACAAATCAAACCTATAACCTTTTATTTACCTGCATTAAATTAAAGGTGGGAAAGTTGAGTTACTTAGTTTCCTATGAAAAAATTTGGTCGAATATTTATCTTAAAAAATGTTTTAGGTAGAAAGATTTTGGTAGGAGGATATTGTTATGATAAGAAAATTAGATATGAATGTAGAGAAAATTGATAAGGTAATGACTATATGGAAGGAATCTACTATCAATGCTCATGAATTTATTCCAAAAGATTATTGGTTGGGAAATTATAATGTTGTAAAGGAAAAATATATTCCAATAGCTGATACGTACATATATTTAGAAGAGAATGAGATAAAGGGGTTTATTAGTATATTGGATGGAGAATATATTGGGGCATTTATTTGTTGATGTAGATTCTCAAGGTATTGGCATTGGGAGAAAATTGATTGAATATACGAAAGATAAGTATGATAAATTGACATTAGCGGTTTATAAGGAAAATAAGAAGGCAGTTGGATTTTATAAAAAAGTTGGGTTTGTTGTTAAAGATGAATGTGTGAATGAAGAGACTAATGCTGTGGAATATATGATGAGTTTTGAGGAGTAATTAAGGTGGATAATAGATAATTAATTATTGAAATGGATTGTATTTAAACGTATTAAATAATATATATAAATCAAATATGTTATATATAAAAAATTAATAGGTTTTATTTAACTAGTTAGAGATTCATGATTCTTTAGCTGCATTTTATATGAAATTTTCAATGGGAATATATTTACAAATATTTACAATTGGTATTTAGTTAAACTTGAAAAAGCTTATAGGCATTAGAAGTAAATTATTAGAATAGTATATCTAATACATATTTGGATAATCGTGGTTATAAAAGTTGATTTTTATATAATTAGTTCAAAGTAGATATTTAAATGTTAGAGGTATATAAGATATTTTTTCTGTCAATAATATAATGGGAAGTGTTTGAAAGCATCTTGGCAACTGTAATAGCTGACAAGATGCTCTATTATGTAAGGCGAATATTTGAATTTTAGCCAGGTAGAAGATATTTTACACACTTTTTATGACACAATCTCTTGCACTATGTAAGTATTTATCCGTGTTCTTATAAATGCTCTTGAATTCTTTTCATGTTTTCTAAAGTGTGATTTAATTTTTTGATACTTCAAAAATTGGTTTTAGTCGTCCCCTTTAGGTGAGAACTGTAGCTAAAAAATTAATGATAGCAACAGTATCATTATCTATTACTACCATTTATAATATAAGTTATTCTTAGCTCATTATTTTACTATAATATTTAGATTATGTAGTGAGTTTATACCTATCTTTTTTTACAAAACTTCTTTTTTTGTTTCGTTAAGTATTTTTCCCATTTGTCATACATACGCTTTTCATTAAGCTCTAATGAGCCACAATCTGGTTCATCAGAGGGCATATACCTAACGAATCCAGAAATTTGTTGTGGGTAATCAAAATCAGCATAAATCTGTTCGACTAATCCCAATGGGTCCTCGAATTCATCTTTATTATAAAATAACCAATCCAAAATCAAATATAACCATTTATCTATAACAATATCATCATCATAGGATATATTAAAATTGATAACCTTATCTAGGTGCTGTTTAATTGGTTCTTCTGGTCTTAAACATGCTAAGTCAATTATTTCTTGAGAACATTCGTCTTTTTCACTAAGTTCAGCTATTGCCCGTTCTATGGCAACTACTGGTGATATCAAATTTCTCTCGATCGCATATTTTATATCATACCAAGTAATCTCAATTTTTTTAGCTATGTAATCATAGCTTAACATAATATTATATTTCATTACCATCCTCCTTTTGGTACTACTTGATTTGGGTATCCAGTAAAAATACCTCCCGGAATAAATCGTTGATGTGATACATTTCCTACTGGAGTCAAAATATATTCAAATATCCCTGTCTTTCCATTCAACGCTCCTTTTGTTTGTAGAAGAGTCCGTTGAATACCATCTCCACCACGAATGTTATAAACCTTTCCTGCAGCTATTTGCTCTTTTGTTAAAAAACTACCAGAAAGATGAGATGGGTCACTTTTTGATAGTGCCGTACTTACACGATCTGCATCAACAATTTCATCTGCTGCAAGAGAAGATCTTAACTTTTCAAAATCTGCAACGTTTTCAGCTTCAGCTTTACTCGTCTCCTTAGTAATAACAGATTTACTATTTTTATTAAAAAGTTTAATACCGCTTTGACCTAAAATAAATAAATCATAAGTAAGAGCTGAATTTAAGGCAGCTTGGGTTATTTCTGGTGGTGTACCATTTGACTCATATTGTGATTTAGAAACAACTCCAACTATGTAATCTTTACTTTTACTGATAGATGTCAATTTCCACATAATATAATCCATTATAATAGTACCATAAGCATGTTCTTTAAGATCATTTCTCATATGTTGTTCCCACATATTCATTTCATAATCATATGCTTCTGAGTCAAATAAAGTAATTGTTTGCGTATCGCAATTTTCGTTACAATTTTTCCTAGGATTTTTATAATTTAAATTATTGTTCTGTGTGTATGTATAGATATTATCGTCTTCTCTAAAACTATCTTGTTGAATAAACCCATTATCTTTTAACTCATTAATTCCAACCATCAGTGAAGCTTGAAATGTAGCTCTATCCAACTTTCCTGTTACTTCAATGTTTATCCCTTTATTTTTAAGGAACTGCTGTATCTTCTTAATTCTCTCTTTGCTAGTATAATCAAAGTTGTTCTGTGATGATGACAAATAACTTATTTTGATATCACTATTATTATTTGTTTTAGAATAAGCTTTGTTGTTTATACGTATTCTTTCCCCATCCAAAAAGTTCTTTATATGGTCTATTTTACTTTTGAAATAATCTTTAAGTCCTCTAAACCATTTTTGTATAATACTGATACCAGTTATACTTGTTTTATCAGGTTGGGTTTGAGCATGGCTCTTATCATGAAACATATTTGCTATATCTACTAAACCATTAAATATAGTATTGATTTGTTGTTCACCGCTACTGTATTCAAATATAGCGGCATTAATGACTTTATCAGCGTTGTATGTTCGTTCAACAAGATTTTCTAAGTCTTTTATCAAAGTATTAAATTGATTATATATATTGTCTCTTAATTTAATATCAATGTCAATGGCATTATTAATCCCTTTAAATTCATCATATATACTGTCTATATTTTCTGTTATTCTCTTAATATCATTTTCTTTATCACGTAACCTGTCCAAATCATATTTTGTATACCCCATAATAGTGCTCCTTTCTCTGGGTAAATACTATATCTTTTACTTTATAATTTCAACAAATCCTGACGAACGACATTATTTATGGGATGAAATGCATTTTTTAATAACATATAGTGAGAATGTATTACAGTGACTGCGTTCTAAGTTCTTGAAAGAAATCAATAATTGACTAAAATATATTTTGATTAATTGTTAAATTATTTTGTGAAAATAGTATATTTAAATTAGCAAAACTTAAAAATTAGTAATTAAAATTTATGTATTATAATAAATTTAATAAAAAGTTTTATTATTTCATTGAAATATAATGTTATTTTTGGTAGAATTTTTTATAAAAGAGAATAAGATTATATATAAGAAAGAGGTTTATTAATGTTTATTTCAAATGTTAGGCTAAGAAAATATTTTCGTTATATATTTTTATCAATAACTTGTAGTTTTATTATCATCATTAATCTTTTTTCTTTTAGTATAATTAATTTTTTCCAAGGTAAAGCTATTGAAAATGAATATACAACAAATCTAAAAGTACTGTATCAGATAAAATATAATGTTGAGTATATGGATAATATGATTAAGAAATTATGCTTATTAACATATACTACACCTTATATTAAATATATGATGTATGAAAAAGAACAAGATTACGGAGAATTATTAAGATTAACTAATAGGTTAAGAGATACAATACAAAATACTAATGATTTCATCCACTCTATTTATATATATAATGAAAGTAATAAACAATTCTTTTCTACATATCAAGGATTAGAATTTAAAGATAAATATCTAGAAAATATGATAAACAGTAATCAATGTCCACCTAAATTAACTCCTATTTATAGAAATATTAAATTAATTAATGAAGATGAAAAAGAATTTAATGTTGACGATGTCTTTACATATATTTTATATGATAATTATGATGAAGAGCGAGGAATAGACGGTTCAATAATCTTCAATATAAAAGCTGATTGGCTTTTTGATAATATCAAGCTCATTAATTCATTGAATGACTATAGTGATGAAGGTATATATATCCTAGATGAACAGAATGAAATAATTAATTTGGATAATAATTTTAGCCTGAAACCTGAATATGAATCAGATATTAAAAAAGAAGTAGTTAACAACATGAATGGTAATATAGGATATTTTACAAGCAAAATATCTGATGAAAAGTTTTTAGTATCATATATGAAGATAAAAAAGGTTAATTGGACTATCATTAATGTTAAACCTCATAAACAAGTTATTAAATATATTACTAAAATGAAAATAGGGATTTTGCTAATAACAATATTATTCTTATTCATTACTATCATACTGTCGATAATAATAACAAGCAAAATCTATAAGCCGGTAGGTAGTCTGATATCTCAATTAAAAAAAGAAGATGAGCATGTTAATAACAATGATGAAATAGCATTACTCAAAAATACTTATTCATATTATAGTCAAGAATTAAAAAGATTAAATACTGAAAACAATAAGAAAGATGTAATATACAAAAATTATTTTTTGAGAAAATTATTGATTAATAGTTCTGCTATAACCCAGAACGAATTACGTGAGGCAAAAAAAGAAAAACGTATAGATCTGAACTTTGATAATAAGTTTGTAATATGCATTCTAAACATTGATAATCAATTGGAGTTTCAACATAAATCCAAAGAAGATAAAGAATTATATTTATTTGTAATAATGAATATAACTACAGAACTATTATCTAATATATATAAGAATACGGCTATTGATATGAGACAAGGTAATATAGCTATAATTGTTAGTAATATTAAGGAAGAAAAATATGACAAAGACTTAATTGATAAACTAATCATTGCACAGAATAAGTTTTTGAATTATTTTAATATGTCATTTTCAATTTCTATGAGTACTATTTGCAATGATATACAAATGCTAGAAAAGTTTTATAAAGAAGCTGTAGAAAATATGAAATATAAATATATCTTTGGCAATAAAACTATTATCAAACCTGAAATGGTTGAAAAGAATAGAAGTAATCCCGATTATAGTTACTCTAATGAACTTGAAAAGAAATTATTAGAGGCAATAAATTCAGGTATTAAGAAAGATATAAATGAAGTTTTAATCAAAATATACAAAGAAATTTCAAGACTTCATCATGATCATATTACTGTTTCAATACTGAAATTGACTACGACAATTAAGGAGACTTATACAAAAATAAACCTTTTGAGGTTTGAACCTGTGGATATAGATATTGAAAATCTAGTAATGAAAGCAAGCCAAATAGAATTTCTTGATGAGTATAAAACTTTTATTCAATCACTGATAGAATCTTTTTCCATTAAACCTAACGAGGGAAATGAAAAAAAACAGGTTATTCTTGTGGAAACAGTAAAAGATATAATACATCAAAATTATTCTGATAAAGGATTATGCCTGTCTCAAATAGCAGAGATATTAAAAGTTTCACAAGGTTATCTAGGTAATGTATTTAAATCATATATGAAAATATCTATAGGCGCATATATAAATAATGTAAGACTTGAAAAAGCAGCAGAATTATTAAAAAATAGTAAAATGTCTATTAATGAGATACTAGAATATATTGGGATAGAAAATAAAACTTATTTTTATACCTTATTCAAAAAGAAATATGGTGTTACTCCAAAACAATATTCATTAAAAGCTGCTGTTTCTCCTTATCTATAATCCCTTAAAATAAGGGATTTTCTATTACTATCTTTATTTTTTATAATAAATGTTAAAAATTATAATTGATATTATAATAAATTATGTTTTTTATAATATACAATTTCCTAAATCAACTCTATACTAATGTTATAGCAAATTAGGGCCCTGATTGCTGGTAATATTAATTAGAGAGGTTGAATAGCTCTATGATTTCTTACAAAAAAGCATCAAAGGAATTTAAGAAGAATAAAGGGTTATTCTTTATGAGTTTACCAGGATTGGTTTTTATTATTATTTTTGCATATATTCCTATGGTAGGATTAATAATAGCTTTTAAAGATTATACCTATGATAAAGGCATATTTGGAAGTAAGTGGATTGGATTTGAGAATTTCAAATTCTTTTTTACTTCAGATGCCGCCTTTAGAGTTACTAGAAATACTATTTTATTGAACTTATTATTTATAATTGCTGGAACTATTATTGCTATTGTTTGTGCACTTATGTTATATGAGTTAAACAGAAGAGCTGTAAAGTTATATCAAACTATTTTATTTTTCCCATTTTTTATATCATGGGTTGTAGCCAGCTATGCTGCATACGCTCTCATGAATTATGAGTTTGGAGGTATTAACTCATTTTTAACAAACATAGGTTCGCAGCCAATAGAATGGTATTTACAATATAAATACTGGATAGTGATATTGTTTATAGCATACATATGGAAAAATGTGGGGTATTTTTGTCTGCTTTATTATACTGGATTACTTGATATTGATCCTGTGTATTTTGAGGCTGCAAAAATTGATGGTGCATCTAAATGGCAGCAAGTTTGGAATGTATCGCTACCACTTATATCTCCCCTTGTAATTATGCTTGTTCTTTTAAATATTGGTAAAATATTTTACGCAGATTTTGGTTTGTTCTATTTCCTACCAAAAAATTCTGGAGCTCTTTTTGAAGTAACTGATGTTATTGATACTTATGTTTATAGGTCACTAAAAACTACTGGTGATATAGGAATGGCTTCAGCCGTTGGATTTTATCAATCCATTATGGGCTTTATTCTTGTAATGATATCAAATTTTATAGTTAAGAGATTTGATAAAGATAAATCTTTATTTTAGAAGGTGAAAAAAATGCATAGTAAAAATAGTAATTTAAATAAATACATAATCAATGCCATTTTTATTGTAATCAGTATATTGTTTTTAATACCAATTTTATATATTGTATCCATATCATTAACAAGTGAAAGAGATATTATAGAATATGGATATAAAATATTGCCTACTAATGTAACAATTAACGCATATAAATATGTTTTTAATAATCCGTGGCAGATTATTAATTCATATGGAATATCAATTTTTATAACAGTATTTGGAACATTATTAAGTCTTTTTTTAAGTACTATGCTTGCTTATACTATGTCAAGAAAAGATTATAGGTATAATAAAATTACTTCATTTGTTGTATTTTTTACATTATTATTTAATGGAGGACTTGTTCCAACCTATATTTTAATTGTTAATTATCTACATTTGAAAAATACTATATGGGCATTAATATTACCTTATACAATTAATGCTTGGTATGTAATACTTCTTAAAGGTTTTCTTTCTACAATACCTTTAGCACTTGTAGAAGCTGCACGGATTGATGGTGCTTCGGAAGTGGGTACGTTCTTCAAAATAGTAATTCCACTTTCTAAACCAGCATTAGCTGCAGTTGGTCTTCTGATATGTTTTACCTATTGGAATGATTGGTGGTTAAGTTTACTCTATATTGACAAAACTAAAATAATGCCATTACAGTATTTGTTATACAGGATTATGGCAAATGTAGACTTTTTAAGTAGACAGGCAGCATCTTCTATTGGTGTAAATGTAAAAGAAATACCTACAGAATCGCTGAGAATGGCAATGTGTGTTATTGCAGCAGGTCCAATGTTGATATTATTTCCTTTTTTCCAAAGATACTTTGTAAAAGGGATAACAGTAGGATCAGTAAAAGGTTAGGCTTCATCAGTTTTTTTCTTGCTAGCGGAAGGAAACTGTGGCAAATAGATTAAGATATGATAAATAAATATTAATTTATCCGAAGGGGGACTTTTTAATGAAATGTAAATTTGTATCTTTTATATTAATAATAGTTTTTGTTTTAACAAGTACTTTGGCAGGATGTCAAAAATCAGAATCACAATTAAAAGTTAAAGAAAAAGAAATTGATTCTAGTAATACTGAAACAGATTCTAATGATTCCACAAAATCAGCAGATGAACTTGAACCAGTAGTATTAAAGTGGTATATAGCTGGTTCAGAACAACCTGGATTATCTGAAGTTGTTGAAGAATTTAATAAAAGGATAAAAGAAAAGATCAATGCTACAGTTGATATAACAGTAACGGATTGGGGAAGTTATCAGCAGAAAATTCAATTGATGATTGCCTCTGGAGAAGAATTTGATTTATGTTTTACATCTTATTGGTTAAATAACTACTTACAGAATGTTGGTAAAAATGCATTTATTCCTATAGATGATCTCTTGAATGAATATGCTCCTAATGCTTATAAACAAATACCAGAGAAATTATGGGATACTGTAAGAGTAAAAGGCAAAATATATGGTTTTATTAATTATCAAATTGCTTGTCACCAGCCTGTAATATTTATAAATAAAGAATATGCAGAGAAATATAATTTTGATACAAGCAGTGTTAAAACAATAGCAGATATTGAACCATTTGTAAAAAATATTGTTGAAAATGAACCAGATAAAATACCTATGAACTTAAATTCTGGAAATAGTAGTCTTGATACACTTTTTTATGATTCTGAAATAAAAATTGAAGAACTTACAGGAAGACGTATTCCTGGTGCTATAAGAATAGATGATTCTACAGCAACGGCAGTCAATCAGTATAAGCTTGATGAATATTATAATATTTTCAAATTAGCTAAAAGATGGCATGATATGAATTTCTGGAGAAAAGATTTAGCTACAGTTACAGACACATCTGCAGAAAGAAAGGCAGGAAAATTTGTTATAGAAACTGGTGGAACATATAAACCAGGAGTAGAAGGTGATCTTGCAGCACAAATAGCAGGTAGTAAACCTTCAGATTGGATTACCATAACTTTTGGAGATCCATATTTAGGTTCTAATCAAGGGGCAGGTACTATGCATGCTATAAGCAAGACATCCAAGAATCCTGAACGTGCCATGATGTTATTAGAACTTATCAATACTGATAAAGAACTATATAACTTGCTATGCTATGGTATTGAAGGAAAACACTATAATAAAATAGATGAAAATCATGTAGAACCTGTTGAGAATTCAACATATAATCCAAATACTGACTGGGAATTTGGATATCAATTTAATGCTTATTATAAAAAGGGAGTTAAAAATGGTACTTGGGAAGAAACAATAGAGCTTAATGAAGCAGCAAAGCCATCTCCAGTATTAGGTTTTTCATTTGATTCAGAACCAGTAAAATCAGAAATTGCTAAATGTCAGGCAATAGTTGATGAATTTGTTCCATTGCTTGCAACAGGTTCCGTTGAGTTGGATAAATATTATAATGAATTTATTGATAAGTTAGAAAAAGCAGGTAGTGAGATAATTGTTGCAGAGCTTCAAAGACAAATTGATGAATGGAAAAAAACTAAGTAAATAGTTTTATTAGAGAGCAAGAAAACATTGCTCTCTAGTTTCCATATATATTTAACTCAATCTATAGGGATGGTCAAGTGAATTTAGTGATCCACAATGGATAGATGTAGATTTGGGTCAAGAATACAGTATAGATACAGTAAGATTATTATGGGAGACAGCTTATGGAAAAGCTTATAAGATACAAGTATCAAATGATAATATTAACTGGAATGATGTTTATTCTACATCCTCAGGTGATGGAGGAATTGATAATATTACATTTGAACCTGTAAATGCGAGATATATAAGAGTGTATGGTATTGAGAGAGGATTAATAGATTGTGGATATTCAATATTTGAGTTTCAAGTATATGGAAATTAAACTTATATAACTAAAAGAGTAAGAGTGAGAAGATAAATTATTATTTATCTTCTTCTCAATTCAATGTATGGAGGATTATTATGTTATTAGTACCAGTTCCAAAAGAGATAAAAATTTTCAATGAAGAGTTTTATAATATTAATGAAAGTCATATCATAATTAATAATATTAATAAGAAAGAAATGTTTTTTATTGCTAAACAGATTCAAGGTATTATTAATGAAGAATTAAAGAAATATTTTCCTATAATTATAGAAAAAAGGAAAACGAAAAATACAGGAATCATATTTACTCAAAAAGAATCACTAAAATGTGAAGAGTACATATTGAAAATCAATTCAAATAGTATTGAAATAATTTACTCAAAACCAGCAGGTGCATTTTATGGTGTAATGACATTAAAACAAATTATATCTCAATATGGAGGAGTTTTACCTTGCTTAACAATACAAGATAGCCCCGATTATCAAGTAAGAGGTATTATGATAGATATTAGCAGGAACAAAATTCCTACCATGAAAGAATTATTTAAATTAATTGATTTCATGGCTGAATTGAAGCTCAATCAATTACAATTGTATGTAGAAGGATTTTCTTTTGCCTATCCTTCATTTCCTGAGGTTTGGAAAGATAGAACTCCTATAACAGGACAAGAAATTATGGAGATTGATGAATATTGTAGAGCAAGACATATTGAATTAGTATCTAATCATAATAGTTTTGGACATATGACTGATTGGTTGAAAAGAAAAGAATTTAATCATCTAGCTGAGTGTCCAGATGGTTATACAAACTCAATAGATAATGTGCATAGAGATCCAGGTACCTTGAATCCAATTGATGATAATTCATTGGTACTGATAGGAAAAATGTATGATGATTTTCTTCCTTATTTTACATCTTCATGGATAAATGTTGGATGTGATGAAACTTATGAATTGGGTAGAGGATTCAGTAAAGATGTATGTGAAGAAAAAGGAAGAGGAAAAGTCTATCTTGAATTTTTATTGAAATTAAATAAATTAGTGCAAAAGCATGGTAAGAAAATGATGTTCTGGGGAGATATAATTAACGAGTATCCTGAATTAATAGGTGAGCTTCCCAAAGATATTATTACTTTAGAATGGGGATATGAAGAAGAACATCCATTTGATATAAGGTGCAAACAATATCAAAAATCAGGTATACCTTATTATGTTTGCCCTGGAACAAGTAGTTGGGAATCAATTGCTGGTAGAATGAATAATATGAAAAAGAATCTCTATAATGCAGCCATCAATGGTAAGAAAAATAATGCAATGGGTTATTTAAACACTGATTGGGGAGGTAATGGACATTGGCAATATCCTTGCGTAAGTTATCCAGGATTTATATATGGAGCAGCGTTAAGCTGGGGTGTTGAGAAAAATGAAGATGTTGATATTGCTGAATATTTGAATCAAATGGTATTTAGGGATGAAAATAATAGAATGGGACAATTTATTTTGGATTTGGGTAATTATTATCTTAAGGAGACCAAAAAGATGTTTAATAGTACCTATATATCTAAAATACTAGTTACTGATATAGAGATAAACAAATTTTTAAATGTTTCTGCTGATATAAAGGATATGAAAGAGGAAGATATTGAAAGTATAGAAGAATATATAGAGCAATTAGAAAGACAACTTGATAAAACTAATATGAGATGTGAAGATGCCAACCTTATTTATAATGAGTTTAAAAATACTATAAGATTCATTAGGCATGGGTGTAAATTAGGCAAATTAAAACTAGCAATGGATCAAAAAGAAATAGAGAATAAAGAGGAATTGTTAAATCAAATGCTTAATGATATTGGTGTTATTATTGTTGAACATCAGATGTTATGGATTAAAAGAAATCGAATAGGAGGTCTTAATGATAGTCTTAATCAGTTACTAAAGTTAAAAAATTACTATTATTCATTATTATAATTATACTAGAACTTCATATATTATTATAGTATATAAGAAGAAGGTTATTTTGCATAACCTTCTTTAAGTTATACTGAGACTTAGATTTTATATTATAATATTACTAAAACAATTGTTATGAAGACAACTCAAAAAAATATCAAGAAAAGTTACATATTTTTCCATACAGCAGAAGTATTAGGATTCTAGAACTTGTTGAGTGAATTCATCTATAGTGATTACATTATCAGTAAGTCTTGACTCTTCCGCTGCAAAAGCCATCACATGACTTTGGACAGATATACTTACTTCAGTTTTACCTTTTAATTTACCATCAGCTTTTACAAGTTTCACGAAATCTTCCATTATACCTAGATCGCCGCCACCATGACCACCTATATCTTTTTCTATGTGGATGGTTTCTATTTCTTCTGAAGGGAAATGTTTAACTTCTATTGTATCATAATCAAAGTTACCTGTTATTTCACCATGAGTACCCATGATTTTTATATGGCGTCCACCATCTTTGCAAAATGCAGTCATAGTTAAGTGAGCGGTTACATTATTATCAAATATCATATTAACTACCTGATGGTCTACTACATCATTGTCACATTTAAATACGCATCTTCCGTAAGGACCTTCTTGTAAAGCTTTCTTACGAGCTTCATAGCTAGTATCGGCACTTATGACTGATGTAGGCCATTCTACATTATCGCCAAGATATATCTTTACTGCATTGTAGGGGCATGTATCTCCTTTTGGGCATCCTTCTATACAACGGTCAGGTGAACCTTCAGGTGCATTTTTTTCTGTAAAATAATCTAGAGAACCGAAAGAGGATATTTTTTTGCAATTGTCACCTACCAACCATAATAGAATATCCATATCATGACAACATTTTTGAAGAATCATTGGACTTTCTCGTTTTGAATTACCCCAATTACCTCTAACAAAACTATGGGATTGATGAATACGCCCAACATATTCATTGTGATTAATAGTTATAATATCGCCAATTATTTTTGAGTCAAGTAATTCTTTAAGCTTGGTAAAAAATTTTGTATAACGTAGAACATGGCATACAGAGAAAACTTTTTGAGAATATTTCTTAGCAAGTTCTCCTAATAGGACACATTCTTTTGCATTGTTTGATAATGGCTTTTCTAACAAGATATGATAATCTTTTTCTAGTGCTAATTTTGCAGGTTCATAGTGAATGTTATCTAGTGTACATATCAATGCTGCATCAGCTAACTTAGGTTTTGCAAGAAGATCTTCCCAAGTAGTAAAAGCCATTTCCTTTGATATATTATGTAATTTTATAAATTGTTCACGTTTTTTATCATCAGGTTCTGCTACTGCAACAAATTTTATTTCTTCTGGATGTTTTAAAGCATATGAAGCAAGAGCGTCTTTTCCTCTGTCACCTGCTCCAATAAGTATTGCTGTTACTGGTTTCATTAATAATCCTCTCCTTAACATTTTGATAATTATTAAACATACGATAGTTGTTGATGTCTAGCAATAATTTAACTATTTCTTAATTTGTATTATAATCTTTAGTTTCCTATTAGTCTTTATTAATTCAGCCATGAATTTTATCAATTTAGACTTTGAAATATGCCTAGAAGATATTAAATAATAAAAAAGATACCCTCTTGGATATCTTATATATAATCTAGAAATGTACTAATGATTTAGCGTATTCAGTTGGTGTCATACCTACACAATCTTTGAATTGTTTGGAAAAATAATGAATGGAAGTATAATTCATTCGTTCTGCGATTTCTGTAAAGGTTAATGAGGATTCTCTTATAAGCTGTTTAGCTTTCTCAATCCTTAATGTACGATAATATTTCATAATAGAAATAGAATAGTTCTTTTTAAATAAGTCCTTAAGATATGTAGCGCTTAAACTCATTTGTGCAACCACATCTTTTAGACATATATTATCATTTACTTTCTCTTTCAGGAAATCTTTTATAGTAACAGCTATATCTTTTTCCATTCTATTTTTTGTTACAATTGATTCTTTTAATTTCTGGACATTTTGATTACGTATACAGTGAATGAAAAACTCTTCCATGTATAGTTTTAATAGCTGATTTGAACCAAAAGGAGATTCAGCTTTTAATTGTTGATTTTGTAGACAGCTTCTAGCTTCTTTAATGAACTTTTGCAATATATTTTTTTGCTCAATGTCTAGCTTAATAATTTTATTTTCAAAAAACTTCATAGCTTGAGAATCACAATTAAATGAAAAAACGATAACATTAGGAGCTATTTCACCGTTAGCCCATAGAGAATGGAATTCATTAGGCTTATGAAAAATCATTTGACCATTATTAAGAACATAATGTCTTGTATCTGCCATAACTTCTAGTACACCTTTATCTACATAAACAGCTTCCCAAAAATCATGTTTTTCTCCTCTAAAAACATAGTTTTTAGCAAATTCAAAATAAAAAAAGGTATATAGTTTATCAATTTTGATATTTTCATTAAATACGAGCATAAGGGATTCTCTCCTTTTGAATAAGTAAAGGTTGATATAAATAATATATCATAAATCTAGTTAATTAAAAATAGAAAGAAGTAAGTTTAATAATAAGATCTGAAAGTTAGCGTAACAGAAAAGGTTGTTTCATAATCTTTTTATTGTATGTTTTGTGAAACAACCTTTATTAAAGTTAAATTGTTATGTTTTATTCATCGGTATTACTGTTTCCGGTTATCATTCTATTGTATATATTTATCGCATCGACATCAGAAGTAAAATCACCGATATCCCACCTTGTAGAATCTGTATTAATTCATGTGTAAAATCTCTCGTAACTCAAGAACTTCTGTCCATATAATCTTCATATGTAAATTACCAAAATTACTCGTTCAAATTATTTTTAAGAGTACAAGGATAAGTTTTACTATTAAATTGAATAGAGCAAAGCGGCGAATTGACTGCATTTGTCAAATTCACCACTTAAAGAATTCGATTTTAAATAATTGTTAGAGTATATAATAATACAATTGGTATATATTCAGTAATATTTCTTTTTCTGTTCAACATAATAATTCCCCATTTCTGTCTAACTTTAACAATTTAATACGTTACTACCAAAGGAAAGAACATTAAATATTCTGTTTCTCTCTATTTAGAATTAGTTTAGTCTCTATTATCTTCATGCTTTATATCATGTTTTTCACAGTACTTTTTAGATTTATATTCTTGATATTTAATCCATATAAATATTAATACTAACAAAATCGCACCAAGAATATATATCATATAACTTATTTTGAATTTCCATTCAGATATTGTATTACTAAATAATATTGCTTTAACCAATCTAATCATACCTCCTCATATTATTCGCATAGTCTACTATAGCTTTATGATAGTATTTTTCTTTTAATAGCGATGATTCTTTATTCGAATAAGACGAAACAATAGTATCTAGTTTCGTATTATAATCCTTCCAGTACGAGTATTTTTTTTGTTTTAATTCATAAACATAATTATTTAATGCATCTTCTGCACTGGGTTCTGTTTTATATTGAATAGCTCCTTTTATGGCATAGTTTTAATATTCAGGTGATATTTTGTACCAATCATACCGTTATCTATTCTATTTAAATTGTTTTGGTCTTTATAGTAACTTACCAATGGTAGGTATGAAATTGTGATTAATAATAATTTGTTCTGTTTGAGGGTCAATATCAACAACACCTGCATCAAAACTATAGGTATTAAATATATTCTATCACATATACTGCCTATATTTTCTGTTATTCTCTTAATATCATTTTCTTATCACTTAACCTGTCCAAATCATATTTTGTATACCCCATAATAGTGCTCCTTTCTCTGTGTAAATACTATATCTTTTATTTTATAATTTCAACAAATCCTGACGAACGACAGTATTTATAAGATGAAATGCATTTTTTAATAACATATACTGAACATGTATTTGAGTGGCTGTGTTCTAAGTTTTTGAAAGAAATCAATAATTGACTAGAATATATTTTAATTAATTGTTGAATTATTTTGTGAAAATAGTTATATTTAAATTAGCAAAACTAGTATAATTAAAAATAGTATAAGTTGTGCTATATTAATCTATTTGAAGGGGTGGGAATGTGTATAATATCAATGATTTAAAAATCAGATGCATTAATAGTAAAGACAATGAAGATATTGCAAAAGTCTTTTTAGAAGGTTTTGATAATAAGGTGAAAAATATATTATATTTACCAGAAGAACGTACATATGATTTTCTAGTCGATTTTGGAATTCTGAAAAATTATTATAAAGAAGGTTATTTTATTGCAGAAATTGATGGTGAGATTTTAGGATTAATGCTTGTCAGGTGGATAGGACAAAAAATGGAAGGAAATAAAAATCTGGGGTTTGTTCAACTAGTTAAGAAGTACGGATTAGTAGCAACTATAAAAGTTCTTTTTAAGATAAATTTAGTTAATAATAATCCTAAAAAGGGTGAATTATTTATAGAACATATAGCAGTATCAGAAAAAGCTAGGGGGCTTGGGATTGGAAGTATACTATTAGAGAAGGCTTTCAATATGGCTGAATCTATGCAAGATATAGACAAAGTCAGCTTAGCAGTAATTGATGAAAATCATAGAGCCCATAAATTATATAAGAGGTTAGGGTTTATAGATGTGAAGAATATCACTACTCGTTTGGGTAAGTGGGCAGTTGGCGTTTATAAATATACTAAGATGGAAAGAAAATTGATATAGATAATTTGAAGTAATTTACATTAAATAGTATAATTAATCGAGACATAATAAGGATAATGTCTCGATTAATTTATTAAGGGGGAATCTATAATGAATGTTGTACATTATAATAGCAATGTATGGGATAAAAAAGTAGAAAGTGGTTGTGTATGGACTCAACCTGTCAGCAGTGAGATCGTAGAAAAAGCGAAAAAAGGTGAATGGGAAGTAATAGTAACAGCAAATAAAACTGTTCCCAAGAATTGGTTTCCACCAATAAAAGGATTAAAAATTCTTTGTCTAGCATCAGGTGGAGGACAGCAAGCTCCTATATTAGCAGCTGCAGGTGCTGATGTTACATTGGTTGATATTTCAGACAAGCAGCTAGAAAAGGATATTTATGTTGCCAAACAAAACAATTTACATATAAACACTGTTAAGGCAAGTATGACAAAACTAGATATGTTTAGTGATGAAAGTTTTGATTTGGTTCTACATCCTGTGTCTAATGTTTTTGTAGAAGATATTATTCCAGTTTGGAGAGAATGCCATAGGATTTTAAAACATGGAGGAACTTTGATTTCTGGTATATGTAATCCTGTAATATATTTGTTTGATGATGAGCAAGAGGATAAAGGGGTATTAGAAGTTAAATATTCAATCCCTTATTCACCATTTTCAGCATTAACTGAAGAAGAGCTAAGTAAATCTCTTGAAAACGGAGAAGCTCTTGAATTTGGACATAGTCTAGAACAACAAATCGGAGGACAGATAGAAGTAGGCTTTGTTATTCAAGGGTTTTATGAAGATGATTTCGGAGGAGTAAGATTATTGGATAAATACATAAAATCTTTTATTGCGACGAGAGCTATAAAAAAATAACTTCACGTTAAGATATATTATGTATCTGTATTGAAACTATCTTATTATTATATAGACAAACATTTAGAACTTATACAGATATGGTATTTAAATAGCTTGAGGAAATAATTTTCAAAATTTTATGGCATTAGAGTTGAATAGAGGTTCACTTGACGGTATAAATAGCAAGTTCTATAAAAATCTTGCTTATAATACAGAAGCAGAAGAACTTGAGAAATCAGAAAAGTAATATCCATATAAGGATAAACGTATTACTAGAAGACAATTAAGTATAGATCATTGATTAGTAGTACTTGAATAAGAACTTTATTATAAAATCTAGAGATTAGGATACCTTAGTAGATGTTTTTACTAGGGTATTTTTATTTGTTATTAGTGACTTAATATTAATAAGAAGTATTGGCTAAAATATAATAGTTAGTTATTAATTAGTCAACATTAATTGAGTAATTATAACAATGAAATTCCCAGGCTGTAAAATGTATTTGTGAAAAGAAGATTGAGTACAATCTAATTTGCATTCTCACCAATAAAAGAGAAGCCCAACTATTAGCTAGAATAGTTAAAGCTACTCTGATGAATAAAAATATTTACAAGTATTACAAGGGTTATCCCTTAGTAATAATGTTTTGATTAATTCGGTACTGGGTTGGGTAATTTCGATGTTCTGAAATATTAATTAAATTTCCTTAAAACTTTACTTGCTCTAAGGCGTTTAATAAAATTATCTAAAGCTTGTTCTTCGTGTTCAAATTTCTTTTCTGAACCTGTCACTTTACTTGCTCTTTCATCTGTAGCGTATACAGTCCAATAACCGTTTTCACTCCTAATACCTACTTCATTTTCTCTATTGTACCTGTCTTCATTTAAATTATAGTTGTCCAAATTTTCATCTTTTATAATTCTAATTACGTCTTCTCTTGTCATTTGATCCTCCTAATTCAATTCTTTTAATAATCCAATCTGTATTAACTGGTCTACTGTAAGAGGTAACTCATATTGTATTGCTCTTCCTGCTCCCCAGCCATCAATCTTAGCAGCTTCACCTTTATAAACTAATAATTTACTGTAATCATCATTATAATATGTAGTTACTAATGCATCTATTTGTGTTTTCAGTTCCACATCAGGACAGTTACTAACATACTTTTCAATTTCGTTGAAATTACCTGTTACTTCATATTGATGATAATTGGATAAATCTTCAACATATGGCAATGAGCGTTCTGTATATGAATAAGAATTCCCATCAATTACAGGAGATGTATATCTACCATGAGAATTACCATATCTGTCAATTACTTCTCCAATCTCTGGAGAAAAACTTTCTTTAATTACTTTGCTCTCAGCATCTAAAATATAACCTCCCTGTGCTGCTTTACTCCAATCGATAGAACCATCTGGATTTAAAACTGAAGAATTTTTTGGTATTTGAATACTATCTGGCCAAATACCGTCATTAACAAATTTTCTTGCTGCATCTGCATCTACATTTTTAAGCAAATAATTATATAACTCATCGCTAGAACATGTTGATTCCTTCCACAAGTTTGATATAACGCCATCTACAACCCCAAGACCATCTTCACCATTAACCCTATCACGAACAATATCCTTACTCTTATATGAATCGGCTAAACCATCAAATTTACTCTTCTGTACATTCGTTAACTCATCAAAAGATATTGTTACTAAGTCATCATTATTCATTACAACTTCATAATGATTTTTCTTTTTATTATTTTTTTAATTGAGTCAATAATCTTAGATGAGTTCATGTTCTTTAATTTGCCAAGATTATATTTAGCTTTCTTAATAACTTTTCCAACAGCTTTTTTGAAATTATTATTATAGCATAAATTGTTTTGATGTATTAATTATGATATAATCTTAACATCATAATCAAAGAAAGGAATATGTTATTTGAAAAAATGGAGCATTGTATTGAGCGTGGTATTTGAATAGCACGCCAAAGATACTTCTGAAAAATTATTATTACTTTGGAGTGTTATTCTTTTACCACCCTCAAAATAGGTAAATAATATGATAACATAACAAAGGAGTATACTAGAAATGTATTTAATTATTAGATTGGAAAAACAAAGTGAATATAAAGAAGTAGAGAATGTAACAAGAGAAGTATTTTGGAATAAATATAAACCAGGTTGCGATGAACATTTAGTAGTACTTGAAATATGAGATTAGGATACCTTAGTAGATATTTTTACTAGGGTATTTTTTATCTTTTTTAAGTAAATTAATTTAATTTGAATCATTGAACAACTGAATAGTGACAGTTATTAGTGCTTTTCTGAGTATAGTTTATATTAAATATATTAAGATTGAGGGATGGGTTTATGGATATAGAAATTAAAATGATTGAATATGGTGATATTATAAAAGCGATGAAACTTATTGAAGAGGTTTTTAATGAGTTTGTCGCTCATGATTATACACAGAAAGGCATCAAGACATTTAAAGAAGAATTTATAAATAATGATGATTTTATAGACAAGTTCAGTGATGGAAGAGAAAAGATGTATGGTGCTTATGTCGGAGAACAATTAGCGGGAGTTCTGTCTATTAGTAATCATAATACTATCTCATGTATATTTGTTAAGAAAGAATTTCATAGAATGGGAATAGGGACTAGGCTTATTAATAGAATTATTGAAGAGGTGAAAAATTCAGGGGTGAGAAGGATAAGACTTAATGCGTCACTTTATGCAGTACCATTTTATCATGCAGTTGGGTTTGATGAAATGGGGGATGTGTGTGAGTATAAGGGGATAAAATATATGCCTATGGAATTGGACATATTACAATAAAATGTAGTTTTTTATATTGAATTGTTAAATATTAAAACATTTAAATTAATAATGTATGTACACCTTGATAATATTGAAGTATTTAGTTTTGAAGAGTATAATTATACGATATAAAAATTATTTATAGAGGAGAAAAATACAATGAATAAATATGCTTTAGTTACGATTAAAACTGTAGAGTTTTACAAAAATAATCAAAACTATGACATTAGAAAATCATGGGAAATAACAGCAGATAAAGTATTTGGAAAGAATACAGCTGGTGCTGATAAAGGCTGTCCTAAAAGTACATTTTTGGGATTATGTGAAGCTGGTTATGTAAAAGGTGTAAAGCGTGGAAACTATACAAGATCAGAAAAAAATAAAAAATATGGTATAGATGCGGTTAAAATACTTCAAGAAACCCCACAATTAGCTAATAGCAATTCATGTGCTGATAATCTATGGAAAAGTGTCGCTGGTGACAAACAAAGTAATTCACAGATGGAAGTAGTTTTAGCATTATGGAATTATAATCTTATTGAGACTAATAGATAAGATTATATAAGGTTTTTATGTAATAGATATATTATTATATGTTTATAATATTACTAGTTCAACTTGTAAACATATAACAATGACAGGAGGAATTATGAACCATTCATTAAATAAATTTATAATTAATAATGTAAAACTTGAGAAACTAGAATCAAGACTTAATAAATTTAATCCATTAAATATACTCAAGGTAAACGAATATGAATTAAGACATTCGAATGTATTGGCTTGGTTACTAGACCCAAATGAAAATCATGGATTAGGAGAAGAATTTATAAAAAAATTTCTGGGAGAAGTAATCCTATTAAATGAAGATATAAATTTAGAGATATCAGTTGTAGATATTTATTTAAATAATTTTTATGATATACAAGTACTACGAGAATGGAAAAACATAGATATCTTAGCAATATCCCATTCTAATAAAATGATTATATTAATAGAAAACAAGGTCAAGGCTAAGGAAAGCGAAGGTCAATTAAAAAGATATAGTGATGTAGTAGAAACGAAGTTCAGGGATTATAAAAAACTAAAAGTGTTACTTACTGTAGAAGGTGAAGAACCTACAGAAAACGAATATGTCATATGTAACTATTATAGTATACTTAAAATATTGACAAATATCATGAAATTGAATAGTGGAAATTTAAATGATAAAGTTGAAGATTTTATCAACTATTACATAGAAGTATTAGAAGATATTGTTGATGAAGATGAAGAAATTATAGATTTATGTAGAGAAATTTATAAAGAAAATAAAAAGATAATAGACTATATAGCTAGTAATAAAAATAAAATACATATAACAAAAGGAAGTATGGAAGAAAAAGCTGTTAATGTCTATAATATTTATGAAAAATCAATAGATATGATTTTTAGACATGGTAAGACAACTACTTTTTTAGAAGCTGCAAATAAATTTATTAAACATAATAATGATGTTATTTTAGAAAAAGAGAGCAATACATATTATTGCTTTATAAATAGCAGTATGGACAAGATCAAATCATTAAGTAGTGAAGGTACACCAATATACTATATTTTTAACAATAGATTAAATAAAAATAATAGGCTAAGAATGTTTATAGAAGTACAAAGCTTTGGAGATAATTATCAAAAGAGACAAGAATTTTTACATGAATTAAACAAATTGGATGAATTTCATATAAAGGAGAGGTCATTTAATCCTGAATCCAGATATACAAGAATTTATTCAAAAAGTATTGTTGTTAACGATATTACAGAAGATCAGATTTTAAAGTATATGAATGAATTGTATAGAAATTCATTAAAAGATTTAAATAAAATATTAGAGGTAGCTATGAATATTAAAAAATAACAACAATAATTAGACACAGATGGATGTGTATACCAATAAATTTTCATGATAAGCTACTAAAAGGAGCATTACAATGTCAAAACCAATTTATGACAAATACTATAAAAAACAAAATTATTTTGGCGAACCTTATCCCGGCTTACAAAAATTTTTTGCTGAATACAAATATAAAGGTAATGTTCTAGATTTGGGATGTGGTCAAGGAAGAGATGCATTATATCTAGGAAGACTAGGATATAAAGTCAAGGGTATTGATATTTCAAAAGTAGGTTTGGATCAAATGAATAACATAGCTCGTAATGAAAAATTACAAGTCATAGGAGAAGTTGGGGATATTTACAGTTACAGTATAACAGATGAGTACGACATAGTACTTCTTGATTCCATATTACATTTTTATAAAGCAGAATTTCATAAAGAAACTGATTTTATAAAACGCATAGCACTTGAATTAAAAGTTGGAGGGGTACTATGTAATTTTATGATTGAAGGTGCAAGCAGGGAGAAACATTTAAAAACTGTGATTAATAATACTGGTATAAACTGGAAAATTATTAATGAAGGCTATACAGATTATCCAGATTACAATTCACAATATCATATGTACATTGTGAAGAAGTATAGTATCTCATAATATGTATTTTAAATAATTGTTTATTTAGGGTGTGATACTTTAATATTAAGGATTAAGGCACAAACAAGATGTTTTCGAATATAAGAGGCTATCCAAATGATAGCTTTTTTGTATAATATGAAAAAATGCAATATAATGATTATATTATTAGAAAAAGAAGGTTCATAAAGATATATGTAAGTAGGTGGAAAGATATGGTATAATTAATCATTAAATATTTTTGTTTTAAGGAGAATAAAATAATGAAATATAAATTAAGCTATATTATTTTTTTGATATTAATAATATTTACAGGATGTTCAAAGGATACTCCAGATAATAATGTAGTCATAGCGGACAATTCAAAAGAGGACAATAATCAAGCTGAATCAATTGATAAAGAAAAAACCTTAGATAATATTGAAAAAGAAGTACAAGAAGAGATAGATGAAAGTTTAGGTTATTCCATATATTTTAATAATGATGATAAATCTCTTAGTGTAGAAGGAAGACAAATAGCAGATTATTTAGTTGATGATGATTATATATATTTGATGCTTGTAGATGATTGTGAATGTGCTAATACTGTTCAGTTGGTTAAGTATGATATGCCAAAACAAAAGTTTACACAATTATATAAAAAAGATCATATAACTCCTATGAATGAATTCTCTATTTTCATTAGAAAATTTAATAAGGAATATATTTCACTGAATTTAAGTGATGAAATAATAGTTTTTGATGTGAATAAGAATATAGTCAGCAATGATATTATTATTCCTGAGGATATAATGTATCCAGACTTATGCTATGATGGTGATAAGCTTTGTTACTATAAAAATAATAATATATATATCTCTAAAATTGATTTTTCACAAGAAAAACTATTAAAGAGTAATGTTGAAGATACTGAAGATGGTGTTCAACCAAAATGGTCACACGACGGTAAGAAGATCTCGTGTTTTAACGGTTATAATATAGAAATTATCAATTTGCATGGAAAAGTGATTGAATCTATTCCAAGATATGGAAGATATAATAAATGGTCAGATGATGATGAATCCATTTTTATAGGAACATTAGGGTTTTTCTTTAAAATAAATTTTGTGGATAAAGTGATAATAGCAACTTGCGATAATGGTTATCAGGAATATTCAGATAAAGGTTATGATATATCTATACTAGATGTAACAAGTCCACATGTGGTATATGAAAGTATCAATGGTATCTTAGCATATATGATGTACCCTAATAATATAGGATGTAGTAAATTCACTGATAGTTTCACTCTAGATTTCAAAGGAGTAGCTAAAAATATACGATGGACCGATAAAGACAATGAGTTAGCTATTAACCATACTGATAGTGAAAATAATAGGGACACTGTTTCATTTGTAACTGTAGATTCCAATAATCTTATTGATAAAAATGCTTTAAAAGATAAACTACTTAAGGAAAATTATTATCTTGATGATAATAAGGTTATCCGAGATAATGGTGAATGGATTATAACTAGTGGATATGATGATAGTATTGAGAATATAAATTTAAGTACAGGAGAAAAGATAGAAATTGATAAAAAAGTACGAACTCAAACACAGCCATTAAAAAAATGGAACTATATATGGAATTATAAAGGTATTTACCTGATAAATCAAGATGGTAGTAAAAAAATGACTGTCGTAGATGCAGGTGAAAATTATATTAATGGTTATTTTCCTACCAATGATAAAGGGTTGGTGTATAAGTATCGTGAATCTGTATATTTTTATAATTATGTAACAATGGAAAACAAAAGAATAATTGAAAAAGATGTAAATATAGATAGTACATATTATTGGAATAATCATATCTATGTTGTAGGAACATATGAGAATGAAGAGGATACACTAATTTTTGACTATGATTTAGATAAGGACATTTATAATAGTTTTTTAAAAGAGTCATCTAAGCACGAGTGTAAAGGCTTGATAAATGATAATCTATACTTTGATGGTTGGAAATATAATATTGTATCACATAAAATAGAATCATCATGTGAGTTGAAATATGATATCGTAGAATGGAAAGATAAGTTATATTTTAAATCTTTCGGTGAAGGTGTAGTTGGGAATAGTGAAGATAGTATCGAAAACATTAATTTCTACAATAATAATTATTCGACACATGGTTTGTTTTGGTATTTTGGTGATAAATTATATTTTGAGGATTATAACGAATATATATATATAGTGAATCCAGATAATCTAGATGTAGTCGATAGTGTTAAGATATATACTAAGGAAAATGAGTATGATAATAATTTGGGATCGGAAATGTATTTGGTAAATAATGAATTGATGTTTAGTAAATATGGAGAGAATTATAAACTTAATCGTAATCAAGAAAATAAAGCTTCAATAGTTAAAATAGAACCTTTTATAGATTCTTTAAATACTGAAAGAACATTATTCTTAAATAAGAAAAATAAATTTGAAAACATGGATAAGCATAATGAAATAGCTAATATAATTAATGAAGCTTATAATGATTATGATTACTCAGAGAAATACATAGTTTATACAGATAAGAAAAACAAAGTACATGTCATTAATAGAATAACGAATGATAATAAAATTGTTGGTGATATTACATCTGATAGGGTAGAGATCAATGATAACAATATATATATTAGCAATAAGTCAAAGGGAATTTTCAGGTATAATATAAAAACTGATAAGATTAATAAAATTATTGATGGCTATATTTATAAATATCAGGTAATAGGTTCATATATATATTATATAGATGATTATTTAGATAGAAATTTATATAAATTAAATATTGATGATGGCAATAAAACCCAGATTACAGATGATGATACAATAGTGGAAGATATTTTTTTAGTAAATGATGAAGTATATTATTTGGTTAATAAAAATGGACCAGTATTATATAAAATTGTTGGTAATAGTTCTGAATATATCAAGTTAATAGATGTAGCAAGTGTAGATAGAATATTTCAATTAAACGATCATGAGATTTGTTTTATTCATGAAATGCCCGGAGACAGTTTTATTATAGATACAATTCCTATTGATAAAGGTCAAATACCAGAAGAAATAATATATGAAGATGATAAGTTGATAATTTTTGATACTTACCTAAGATGTTATGAATATGGTGATTTCATATGTGGTATATATAATAAACATAACAATAAGCTTGAAAAAACTTTTAGGGCGTTTGGATTGATTAATTCATTTGCTCAAGATAAATGGGTATACTTAATTGAAGATGACTATGAGGACATTGTAATAGAGAGGATTAATATTAATAGTTACGAAGTAGAAGAAGTTCTGAGAATTTGGGGTGAGGATATAATTATATCACCAGATAATAAATATATCGTAATAAAACAATATGACTCGGAGAAATGTATATTCTTAAATGTAGATGCAAACCAATCAAAGGAAATTAATCTTAATTCAACTGATTTAAAATATATTAAGGATGGATACATCTATTATGATTATGAAGGAAAAGAATTTAAATACAATATTGGAAAATTAGATGAATAAGAATCAAATAACTATATAATAATTCAGAAATAAAAAGGTGAAGAGAGACAAAAATTACACATTATAGTAATACTATCGTTAAAAAATTAATTATAGGGGGATTTTAAAATGAAGGTTTTTGTTAGTCATTCAACTAATGATAAAGACAAGATTGAAGGATTAATACTAGCACTAGAAAGGCTAAAATGTGATGTTTTCTATTCATCTAAATCTTACACCAATTCGATTGCATTTGGAGACAATTTCTATGAAACAATAAAGAAAGGCATAAAGGAAAGTGATTACATATTAGCAATTGTATCAGAGAGTTTCTATAATAGTATACCATGTCAAATAGAAATGGGTATTGCCTATGCTTATAATAAGAAAATAACTCCCATAAGAGTTGAAAATGAAGACTATAGTAAGTTATTAAAAGGGTTATTTACATCAAATAATAGATTAGCAAGTATATATAGTGAAGATGATATGATAGAGATATTATCCTTGTTTTCAAATAATACATCCAAAATAATAAGTTGTGCACGAAGTATAGTGAATAGATTTAATAAAAAAGAGACTACTAATTTAAATATAAATAATAATGGCCAAAAAAAGGATGAAGTTTTTAATAAAAGCAATAATCATGTAAGAGACATAATTCATTCAACTAATAATGAACCTATTAAGGTAAAAGAAAATAATTATGACCAAAAATCATTTGGTTATGTTTTGCCTAATAATTTAAGAGGACGTAGTATACATGAACATATTATACCAACAGTATGTAATTTAGAAATAATGTTAAATAAATTAAACGATTATCATGGAGATTTTTCTAAGTTGAAGCAATGGGAAAAAAGAAGCTATAAGGCATATAAAATTGAAGATATAAAATCACAAATAATATACTCACATTCAAGTGAATGGGTACAAATAATAAGGAATCATATTTTGAATGGTAATCCAATAGAGTTTGGTGCTAGTTGTATAGATATATATTTAGTAGCATATGTCTCACAAATGCATGGAAAAGGCAAAGATAAATTTTTTGAGTATGTTAAAATTAATAATATATCAACTAAATATAACTCCGCACAAGCTATATGGCAGGTCGGAAAAGGTGATGGAGTTTACTTGAAAATTTTAAATAAAAATGGGACTATAAAAGATTGGGATTTCATTGAAAAGTGGTCACAGATATAGGAGGTATTTATGAATATGAAAAAATCTATGCGTTTAGAAAGTGTTAGAGCTATTATTGATGATATGCTTATGAAGATGAATGATGTTAATGAAAGACGTTGTGCATATATACATCTATATGGAGTATCACAAACAGCTACAATATTAGCAATAAAAAGAAGTTTGAATCCCGAGATTGCAGCAATTATAGGAATGTTTCATGATTATTATTCATATGCTACTGGAATAACCGAATTACATGCTCAAAATGGAGCAGAGACAGTAAGACCAATAATTCGTGATATGGGTGTTTTTACGAAAGAAGAGCAAAAAACGATTCTCAGAGCAATCTTTTATCATAGTGATAAGCAGACTATACATTCAAAATATGACGAGCTTATAAAAGATGCTGATGTTTTGCAGCACTACTTATATAATGTGGATAAGAAGATTGTAGCAAGAGAAGCTGTACGTCTTAAGAATATACTTAATGAATTAGCTTTAGTTACTGATTTTGAGATCAATGAAAATATAGATGAAGAAAAGATTGAAACAGGTCAAGATAAAAGAAAGCTATTAGGAGATATTGCTGAAACTCTAGCATCTAAAGGTATTGTCGGAATCACTTCAGATGATGATTATAAAGAGATATGCAGATTCTGGACAGGAGATAATATTTATAAGGAATTACAAAATGGCTGGTGTGCTGCTTTTTTATATTATTGTTGTAGAAAAGCTGGGTTCTTATTGCCAATAAGACATCCTTATGGGACTACTAGATTTGCTGGTGTAGGGGCTTGGCAAGAATGGGCCAAGTTCAAAAATGTTAATTATTTTTACAGTATTAATGATGATAGTTTTATTCCAACAAGAGGAGACATTGTTATTTATGAAAAATTGATTACGAATAAATCGCATGATCACACTGGAATTGTTTTATCTAGTGATAAAGATAGTATTATTGTTGCAGAAGGTAATGTAGATAATAAAAATGAATCGGGTATAGTAAAAAGAATTAGTTGTGATAGAATTTCAGGGTATATCCGTATAGACAATGATTTCAAATATAGTTTTAATGGCGAATATGAACCCAAATTAGATTAGCTGTGATTTTTGATAGAATATAAAATTATGACAAATTTATAAATACACGATTAGATTGATAATAGAATGGGAGGAATGTTATGAATAGAATTAAATTAGTTGTACCTACACCACACTACAAAGAAGCAATACTTGACTATAGAAGAGAATTTATTGAAAATGGTGATAGTTTGGATGGTACTTCTGGCTTGAAAAATACTGAGATTTTTGAAGAATGGTACAGTGCACTATGTGATAATTCAAAAGAAGAAACGGTAAGGGAAGGACTAGTTCCTGATTCTACATATATGGCGATATCTAATGATGATGGTCGCTTGGTTGGTATGATTAGTATAAGACATAGATTGAATGATTTTTTGCTTAGGCATGGTGGACATATAGGTTATAGTGTTAGAAAATCAGAAAGAAGACAAGGATATGCTACAGAAATGCTGTCATTAGCATTGACAGAATGTGCTAAATTAAATATATATAAGGTCCTAGTAACTTGTGATAATGATAATATTGCATCTGCAAAAACAATAATGAATAATGGTGGAGTATTAGAAAACGAAATATCGGATGCAGAGGGAGTTTCACAAAGATATTGGATAACCTTAGATTAAGATGCTTATTGGATAATCAATAATCCTTTATCATGATAAAGATAAGGAGAGTAGTATTATTGTATTAACCTGAACATATTAGTAAGGGGGAAGCATTATGAACAAAAATTATTATGAGCAAAAATTAAACTCTGCAAATCTCTTTAAAGTATATGACACTGATATCCCAAGAGTAAAACAGTACTTAGATGCAGAAATATCTTTTGTCAAAGACAATCTTACAGGAAGTGAAAGAGTCCTAGAATTGGGTGCAGGTTATGGACGTATTGTCAAGGAAATTGCAAGTAATTGTAAGTCAATTGTTGGAATTGACATTTCAAAAGAGAATGTATCATTAAGTAAAGAATATCTAAAGGATACTCCAAATGCGGAAATTATCAATATGGATATACATAATATAACATTAGAAGAAAAGTTTGATACGATAATTTGTCTCCAGAATGGCTTATCAGCTATGAATATTACATCTAATGAATTGATAAAGAAGATTTTACAATTGGTAGTAGATGGAGGAAAAATATATTTTAGTACGTATAGTGAAAAATTTTGGTATCACAGGCTTAGGTGGTTTGAAGAGCAAGCCGAGAAGAGCTTGTTAGGCAAAATTGATTATGATAAAACAAAAGATGGAGTTATAATATGTAAAGATGGATTTAAAGCGACAACATACACTATGAATGACTTGAATGAAATAGGAGCTTTATCAGGATATGATTATTATGTTGAAGAGATAGATAAGTCAAGTGTTTTTCTTGTTATACATAAAGTGTAAAAAACAATTATTAAAAGAGGTGTGTTTATATGAAACTGAAAATAGCATTACTTCAACTGGAACCTAATAAAAATGACCAATTGGCTAATACCGTAAAAGCTGATTCTTATTGCCGTCAAGCAGCAAAGGAAGGAGCGGATATTGTACTGTTGCCGGAGATGTGGAATATAGGATATACACCATATCATAATGAAGTTAATGATTATGATTATAACCCATGTAATCCTAAATACCCCGAGTTATTGGAGAAATGGAAGAGACAGAGTATATCAACTGACAGTGATTATATAAAACACTTCTGTTATCTAGCAAAAGAGTTAAATATTGCGATAGGCATAACATATTTAGAAACATATGGTAACCAAAATCCTAGAAATACCTTATCAATAATTGATCATAATGGTAACATAGTGATGACATATGCAAAAGTGCATACATGTGATTTCTCGTTAGAATATCATTGTACTTCTGGTGATGAGTTCAAAGTAATAGATTTAGAAACATCGAAAGGTAGAGTGAAAATAGGTGCTATGATATGTTATGATAGGGAATTTCCAGAAAGCGCTCGTGTATTAATGCTAAAAGGTGCTGAAATTGTTCTAGTTCCCAATGCTTGTGAATTAGAGATTAATAGATTATCACAGATTAGGACAAGGGCATTTGAAAACATGGTAGGTATAGCAGTCTGTAATTATGCAGGAAAAGGATTAGGACATTCAGTTGCTTTTGATGGAATAGCCTTTGATGAAAATGGTTGTAGAGATATGAAAATAATTGAGGCTGATGAAAATGAAGGAATATATATGGCTGATTTCAATCTTGAATCCTTAAGAGATTACAGAAAAAGGGAAACATGGGGTAATGCATATAGAAAGCCCAATACGTATAAAGAAATTGTTTCGACAGATGTGAAAGCCCCTTTTATTCGTAATAATAAAGATTGGTTAGATATATGAAATCTAGTAAGAACTAATATTTAAAATAATGATCTATTTATATTGAAAAAATATATGTATAATAATTGCAGTACTAAATGTCTTAATTAATGGAGGTAGATTCAATGGAAATATGGGATTTATATAATGATAAAAGGCAACTGCTAGATAAAACTCATAATAGACAAGATAAAATGGAAATTGGGAAATATCACATTGCTATAAATGTTTGGACCGTAAATGATGATAATAAAATATTATTGACATTACGCCATCCCAACAAGGAAAAATATCCTAATTTATGGGAGAATACTGGTGGATCTGTATTAGCTGGTGAAACCAGTAAAGGAGGAGCAATAAGAGAATTAAATGAAGAAACTGGAATAGTTGCTGATGAAAGTGATTTGTTTTTTCTTGGGACTAGAAAAGAAAAAACAGCATTTGTAGATACATATATTATCAGAAAAAGTCCTAAAATTTCTGAATTGAAATTGCAGGATGGGGAAACTGTTGAAGCACAATGGGTAACTCTAGATAAACTAGATGATATGATTAAATCTAGAGTCATTGCATTACCAGTTGCAGAAAGGTTAGTACCATTAAGAAAAGAATTTGAGGATTTTTTATATAGTGATAGGATATAATTCTGATGATAAGGAGGATACTATGAAATCAACCAAAATAGTAATAATATTAATGATAGTTTTGATGTTGACAGGTTGTGGGAAAAAAACACTTGAAATTACTAGTATAGCGAATCACACAGAGCTAGTTGAAAACTCTAAATATGGAGAAATTAGTATGGAATTTGCAAAATTGGATGGGGAAGATATTAGAGCTTTTAGTAGTAAAAAAGGAGAAGAGTATAAATTTGAATTTAATTATCTAATAAAAGAAGGAAATCTTAATTTGCAATTTAGAGATTCACAAGATAATATAATTAGTGATATTAATTTATCAGAAAAAGAATA
This sequence comes from Vallitalea longa, assembly GCF_027923465.1. Classification (NCBI taxonomy): domain Bacteria; kingdom Bacillati; phylum Bacillota; class Clostridia; order Lachnospirales; family Vallitaleaceae; genus Vallitalea; species Vallitalea longa. The sequence continues at coordinate 123,528 of NZ_BRLB01000011.1, read as the reverse complement.
TATGAACGAGCTAGAACAATTGCAACAAGAATGTGATGGAGATGTAAATATAGAGGAATTTTGTAGAAACATAGTTATTGAAAGTAGTGATAATAAGATAAAAGTTGCATTAATAGGAGAAAAAGCTAAAGGGAAAATTGATATAATATGGTAAATACTACTCTATTAGCAAGTGGAATTTTATTAATCAAATATGAATGAAAATAAATAATAATAAAAGGTCATTGGGATAAATATTAACCTAATGACCTTTCGTTTGGGTTTGGAAATAAATGCATAATAATAATTTATAATATTAAGTTATTTAGATAAATTATTGCATTATTTATATTATATATTGAAATAATTAATAACTTTGATTAATAATTACAGGTTTATTAATCTGATTTTTGTTATACTCTCATTTGAGAAAATTACTAAGTTTTAATAATATGATTATGATACGTATAATGTAGAAATATAATATATTATAAACATAATTGACGTATGTAATTGTTTTTGCTACAATTGAATTGTAATTATAAACATATGTTATATGGAAGGAGAAGAAATAACTATTTTTTTGAAATTAATTATGAAAGGATGGAGTAATGGAAGAGCTAACATTAGCCAGAATTAAAAATGATGTAATTCAAATAGTAAAAAGATGTGGAATTGCTATTTATATTGTTGAATTTATTAAGTGCATATTCAATTCTTATAATACATATCAGGCATATATTGCGTATTTTAGTAATGATACAGTGGGGCAGTTAAGTCAATCTATATACAATTTATTAGGAATTGTTATTACGGCTGTATTGAGTATCATTTCAATACTTATAATAGATAACAGTTATGAGAAGATAAATGATAACTACCCGAATATAATTAAAAACTCGTTCAAGAAATTACCTAAATATATTCTAGGATATATTGTAGTAGGTTCATTTATTATAGTAGCTTTATTGATATGTATGGTTACCATAATAGCTTTGAGAGGGACTTTGGGTACACTTGTTATAATAATTTTTATTATATTATTCTTATATATAATGATTAGATTTTGTTTGTTAAGTTATGTATTAATTCTGGAAGAAGGCACTAACTTTATTAGTAGAAGTAAAGAATTATATTTGATCGATAAAAGTATAATGGTTAAATACTATTTTGCTACTTTAATCATACAAATAATACCTACTGTTTTATTGACATCTTTACCTAATTGGATGAATATAGAATTAAGTAAAACAGCTTTTTTATCTACAAGAATAGGATTGATTGTAATTGGATTGGTATTAGCTCCAATAATTAAAATCGTTGGCTTGTCCATATATAAATGTTATATTGATGAGGATCTAAAATATTAGCAGCAAAAAAATAAGTATTATTAATGTTAATTAGTTATTCAAAATGGATAATTGATATGAGGAGGTTATGGAATGAAAGAACATATAATTTTTCGAAGTAATGATTTAAAGATTAAATACTACATTAAGGATCTGAAGGTAGTTATATATAATGGCAATAAAGAATGGAATTATGTTAAATCATACAAACCACATATTGAGGTAGAAAGTAATGATAAAATGTATGAAATATTATTTTGTGATGCAAGAGATATTTCACACGAAGAATATAGAACAGGATTTGGACATGGTATAAGATCTACTTTTTCACAATTTAGTATAGATAAAAAAGATATAGATATAAGTTTTGAAACTAACATATGGATTGATAATACTTTCAATGATGTACATTTTCAGTTTATTCCAATTAAAGAGTCAAAAGGAATTATCAAAAAAGTTGTATGGCCGGGACCTTTTGAATTTAATAAACCAGATAGGGATAATTATACAGTATTACCAATGATGCAAGGATGTATTATTCCTACTGGTTGGAATCAGAAAGTGGAAAATATTGAGGATGGACGTTATTATACAAGAGATGCATATATGCCATGGTGGGGGCAGATAGAAGATAATAATGGGTATATAGCTATCGCTAGTACTCCTTGGGATGGTGGATATGAATTAGATCATCCGGGAGAAGGTTATACTAATGTATATCCATACTGGGAACCTTCATTAGGCTCTATTAGATATAATAGAGAACTTATATATAGATTCCTAGTAGACTGTGATTACAATTCATTGTGTAAGATATATAAGGATTATGTTAAGAAGAAAGGTTCATTTATCACACTGGAAGAAAAGAATATAAGAAATTCTAATGTGGAAAAATTGATAGGTAGTCCTATCATACACACTAATATTTATAAGCATATAGTACCTGAAAGCATATTTTATGATAAAGAAAATCCAAGTAATAATGAGGAGTTAACAACTTTCAGTAAGAGAGCGGATCAATTAAAGAGATTGAAGAGCATGGGAGTAGAAAAAGCTTATGTTCATCTAGACGGTTGGGGAAAAATGGGATATGATAATCAACATCCAGATATATTACCACCATGTGAAAAAGCGGGTGGATTTGATGGTATGAAGGAATTAACAGATACTTGTAAAGAACTAGATTATATTTTCGCAACTCATGACCAATACAGAGATTATTATCTGGATGCTGAGACTTTTGATATTAATCAAGCGGTTGTTGATGAAAAAGGGGATGTAGATATGGAAGCAACATGGGAAGGTGGTAAGCAAGCTTATCTATGTACTACATTTGCTCCATATTATGTAAAGAGAAATTTTGAAGCACTAAAAAGTAGAGGTATTGAACTAAGAGGAAGTTATCTAGATGTTTTTAGTGTAGTCAATCTTGATGAATGTTTTCATAAAGAACATAAGATGTCTCGTCGTAATTGTATGTGCAAAAGGATTGAATGTTTTAATTACGTTAGTTCAGAGGGGATTCTTACAAGTTCAGAGGAAGGCTGTGACTGGGCAATACCTTATATGAATCTGGTTCATCATGCTCCACATGCACTGTATCCAAATATAGATAAAGGTAATGCTAGAGGTATTCCAGTCCCTTTACTAAATCTAGTTTATCATGATTGTATTGTGATACCTTGGGCTCTCACAAAATCAGCTTGGGGAATACCAGAATCGAAGGATGGATTTTTGTATGCACTCCTAAATGGTGGAGTAGGTTATCTTGGTGTCGATGCAGATAAAGAAGAAATAGGAAAAAATAAAATTGTATGTGATTTATCAACTAAGGTAGCAACATGTGAAATGATAAGTCATAAATTTTTAGATGATACGTATAATAAGCAGAAAACTATATTTTCTGATGGAACTTCTATTGAAGTCGATTTTGAGAAAGATGACTACATAATTGGTCATTGTGATTTATAAATATATATGTAAACAATTCTACGGTTAATAACATTTTATAATTGTTATTAACCGTTTTGGCTAGAGAATAATGATTTCTATGTATATCAATCAGATTTAATTAAATATAAGATTATATTATAATGCTTTAGTGTCAGCTAGATTACAATTTGCTTTACCAGTAAGGATAACAGATATAAGAAAGTTTTTCTGTATTTTGTTATCATTATTATTGGATATTTTAGCTCTTTTTTCAGTTTCTGTTATTGTAACGCAAGGCTCTATAGCTCCTCTTTCTATTGCAATTTCTTTCGTGTATAGGGATGTTTTTTCATATGCAGCCTTGTAGGCATCATCATATTCTTTATAGTGATTAATCCCTTTTGGAGTAATAACGTTATAGTATAGGAATGTATTGTTTTCATATACAGGGTTAATTATAATATCAATACTTACTGATATTTCACCAGATGCAGCTCCCATAGCATTGGCAACATGAGCATAATCAGGGACATAACATTTAGTTCCTAGCTTTTCTGCAACTTTCGGTAAGAATATTTTGGCAGGAGCACCTATACCAATAATAGGTAAATTGGTCTTTATATCAATGTTGCAATATTTACCTTGACTGGTGAAGGCATGTTTTAATAACTTGGCTTCTGTTTGTAATGATATTTTCTTTTCATATTCATGTTTATTACTGGAGCGTATAGGTAATTGCATTATGTTGTCATAATCCATAAGTTTATCTGCTATCATTAAATACAGATTGGAACATACTGTATCATAGATTCTTTTATAAAGTTCTTGTTCATCTATTTCATATTGCAATGAAAATTGTTTTGTAGCAAGAGTTGAAGCTTCTACATCCCAATGGTAGAAATCACCTTTGACATGCATAATATCAGTTGGTGTCAAAGAGCTTTTCATAATGATGCTATTATCAATTAATCCTTCTATCTTAAGATTATATATTGATATTTTACAGATTTTACATAATGATGTAATATCCATAGGACCGTTATTGAGAGCTTCTATAATTGCTTTTTCTTGGTCAGTCAATGAATCATAATAACCAATTTTATCTTTGCTTTTGATTAAGTTATAGAATATACCTAAAGGTCGTGAATGACTTTCGCCTTTTTTAATTAGTTCCTTTAGATAGTTTTTTATTATAGGATATTTACTGGCTAGAGTACATATAGGAACTACTCGTCTAGGACCAACAAGGATATTATCATTTTTGTCTAGAATGATTTCGCTGTCGCCTCCTAAACCTATTGTGGACATATCAATAGATGGAGTAGAAGTTTTGTAACCACTTATATTAGCTCCTGCTTCCTCCATTTTTACCTGATTGTTTTCAACTATAGCAAGATCGCTTGTAGTTCCTCCCATATCTAGCACAATGCCTTTATCTAGACCGCTTAATCTGAGAGCACCACAAACACTGGCAGCTGGTCCGGAAAGCAAGGTATCCACAGGTTTTTGTCTTGCATATTCTTCAGTCATAATAGAACCATCACTACGTACAATAATGATTTTAACATCCATATTTCTTTTTAATAGATTATCTTTTATTGCATCAAGAAAATTGTTGAACAACGGAACGATTCTGCAATTAAGTAAACAGCTTACAGCTCTTCTCATATAATTGAGTTTAGAAGAAAGTTCATGTCCACAGATTACGGGCTTATTAGTTACCTCTTCTATTATTTTTTTAGCTTTCAACTCGAATACAGGGTTTATGACGCCAAAAACTTGAACTATCGCATAACCATCAACACTATTCTTTGAACTCTCTATATCAATATTGAATTGTTCCCAATCAGGTGTAGATATTATTTTACCTTGAGTATCAACTTCACCTTCTACGAATAATATTTCATCTGTTGATGGAAATCCATAATCTTTGCCGTATTTTTCTATTTCTTCTGACTTAGAGCCTATTAAGATTAATTTGCCTTTTGCACCTTTTCCTTCTACACAGGCATTTGTTACAAGAGTTGTTGATAGAGATACTGTACTAACATCTTTCATATGTTCTTGGGGCAATTTATCTAATACGTTATTAATACATTCTTTTAGATTTTCTACTGTTGTAGGGGTTTTACTTGAAGCAAGGATCTGTTCGCTATCATAATCATATATAACTGAATCAGTAAATGTTCCCCCTGTGTCTATACCTATTACTTTATTCATTAATAACACCCTTCCTTATTATTGTAAGCCTATGATTAAAATTGTAGCTCAATAGTCATTTGGATTCTATTAATATTTTGCTGATTTTTGAAGTTTCTTTACTTATACAAACAATAATTGTGTTTTCTATAACTTTGTTACAGCAAAATTATATTTTGGTATATCAAGTGAGAGTAAGAAATTAAATTAGTAATAAAGCATGTTTATCTATATAAATTCATGTGAGTTAGTATTTTTTGACTAAAATAATACAGAATTTTAATAAACGACTAATATGTCGTAATAGTAATTTAATAAATAAATGGTAGAATATAGTAAATGAATGAGGAGGAAAGTATTTTATGAGTAATAAGTCTAAATTGATAATTATGGTTTTATTAACTATTTGTTTGATTACCAGTTGCAATACTACAGCTAAGGAAAGAGATATTAATGATGAAGGCGAAGTCACTTCGGCGGAAATAGAAACTTTTGAAGAGACGGAATCAGATAATCTTGATGGTCGTATAACAATTGCAGAAGATAAAATGAATGAGTTGACCTGTTCAGGAATTAAGTACAATATTAAGTCATTCAGAGCACAATTTACTCTAATTAATAATAATGAAGAAGCAGTAGATTTGAAAATAAGAATACCTTTTACTGAGAAGAATGTTCCTAAAAATGAATCCATATTTATATTTTTGGATAAGACCAATTCAGAAGCAGTATTTCATCTTGAACCAAAAGAGAAAAAAGAGATTACTATTGATAGGGATAATTATAATATTAAAGGTAATATAGGAAGTATTAATGGTATAGCAAGTATTGGTGTAGTAGGGGAGCTTGTTATTAATACAGGGGATAGATGGAATTACATTAATTATAATGAACCAGGAAAAGTCGAACCTTGGGATATTGAGACAGATATAGGATTACTAAAGAAATTTACCTCTTATGAAAAACGTATCCATGAACTTGAGAAAGAAAATGAAGAGCTTGAAAGAGAAGCAAAAAACTTCGAAAGTGCATACAACGTGTTGAAAGGAAATAACAAAGAATTTAAGGAGAGTCTTCCGGATTATAGAGTGATTAAATATAGCGAAGAAAGTGGTATAAGAAAATATACTGGCAAAGTACCATTAAGAATATACCCAAGTCTAGATGCTCCTGCATTAAATCTGGAAACCAAAGATATATTAGTAAATTGCATTTATTCCGTATTAGTGGATGATATAACGTGGGGAATGGTTTTAGTAAATAATTATGGTGATGCAAAGGTTGGATTTGCACCTATTGAAGATTTTGTCAAAGTTGAAGATAGTGACAATGCAATATCTACTGTAGAGTCATTAGGAGGATTTAGAACTGGAGACAGAATAGAAAAACTTATTGGAACTCTCGATCGTGATTATACAGTAATCAGTGAAAACATATGTATATATTCTTTCCCTGATGATAATTATGTGGAAACAGATGCTATGAACAGACCTTTTGGAAATAAAACATTAGATACTTTTGTTGATAATGATTTCAGAGTTTCAACAATTAGAACTAACTCACCTCAGTTCCAATTGGAGTGCGGTTTCAAAGTAGGGGATAGAGCTAAAGAGGTATTTGAATATTTTGGAGAAAAATATGAATCTGATGAAGATGCTTATATGTATGGAGATTATAATTACAGGTTGTCTGATACTGAGGTTATTTCTTTTTATATAAATACACAAGAGTTAGAGGAAGATAGTCTAATAACTAGTATTTGGATTCAATAAATATAAATGATATAATTTAGAATATAAAATTACACAAGATGTTATATAGCAGATGAATTAATTTTCGTTTATTCTATATGATAGTCAGGAGGTTATAATGAAGATTTTAGTACTAGGTGGTACACGTTTTTTTGGTGTGCATATGGTGAATGCGTTGATAAAGAATGGACATGATGTAACAATAGCTACAAGAGGACTTACAAAAGATAACTTCGGTGAGAAAGTAGATAGAATCATAATAGAACGTACAAGTTCAGATAGCATGGCAAAAGCATTTGGAAGCAAACATTATGATGTCGTATGTGATAATCTTGCATATTGCTCTAATGATGTGAAATATCTATTGGATAATATTGAATGTAATAGGTACGTAATGACATCTTCAGCTTCAGTTTATGACAATTTGCATATGGGTATAACAGAAAGTGAATATGACCCATATACATATGGACTCAAGTGGTGTTCTCGTAATGATTATATTTATCCAGAAATAAAGAGACAAGCTGAATGTGCATTATTTAGAGCTTATCCTCATGTACAAGCTGTAGCAGTTAGATTCCCTTATGTGATTGGACAAGATGATTATACAGAAAGATTATATTTTTATGTTAATAGCATCGTTAATGGCATTCCTATGAATATTAATGGATTAGATGAACAGATACCATTTGTAAAATCTTCAGAAGCAGGACAATTTATTGCATGGATAGCAGAGAGGGATTTTACTGGCCCTATAAATGGTAATAATGTAGGTACTATAACTTTACATGAGATAATAGATTATGTAGAAAGGAAAACCAATAAAAAAGCAATATATTCGTTGGAAGGTGCAGAAGGACCATATAATGGTGTGGAGTCATTCGATCTTGATACAAAGTATGCTAAAGATTCAGGACACAGATTCACTGAATTAGATGAGTGGATATATAAGTTAATGGATTGCTATATACAGAAAAGTGGACAAGCGTAATATAAGTTTTTTTATTGTGGCAAGATTAATATAATGTATAAGATTTATAGATATATTAATATAATTAGTGAGCTTAATTGACAAAATAGTATTAATTATGCTAATATCCTATGGAGTGTTATTTACACAAAATTAGGAGAAAATATACATGGAAACATTACAATTTATTGAAAGATATAATAAAAATAGACGTAATAGTATTTGGGGTTTGGCAATATTGTTAATTGTAGAAGTTATATTAGCTATTATGTGTTTGATTTCTTATGACAAAAGCACAAATAATCCTGCAATAATTAATGACTTTGAAGATTTTAATAAAGCTATAGCCAATAATGAATATGCACATTTGGAAATAAGTGACTATATTGATTTAGGAAGTGTACAAACAAAGCGTAAAAATGTTACTTTCTCAGAAACTTTTTATATTGGGATTAATATTAATGATAAAATACTCGTTGTGTCAATAAAAAATGATGACTATTATGAGCTGGCTGAAAATACTAGTCCAACATATTTGCTTAAGGGGAGATTTGGAAAGATTGGTAATGAATTACATGGTACGTTAGAAGAATTACTTAAAGATATAGTAACTCCAGAAGAGCTAAATAATATGATGTATGATAAATTGTTATCTTGTGAGATACCGACAGATACACTTACATCAAAGTTTATAATAATGTCTTTCATATTTTTTATAATTATAATACGTATATATGTGATATATAAGAAATCTAGAAATTTCCAAAAACTAAGAAAGCAACATAATACTGATTTTGATATGTTCTTGGAAAAAGTTGATATAGAGATTAAAAATAAAAATATATTAGAAAAAGATCCTATAATCATAACTGAAAACTATATTATATCTAATTGTTCACATGAATTTTTTGTGTATCCTAAAAGTGATTTAATGTGGGTATATAAGGAAGTAACTAGATATAATAGAGTTTTTAAAAGTTCTAATATAACTTTTGTGTTTGCCGATAAGAGTAAATATGAATTTGGTACGATTAGTGATAAAGATATAAATGAGATTATTGAATATTTTTCAAGATATGGTTCTAAATGTATTGTTGGTTATTCAAATGAACTTAATAAGATGTACAAGAAACATACTAATGCTTTTATTCAGCAATGGCGAAACAAATATAAAGATGCTCAGTAATCATAATTAACGAGCTTAATACTATTTGATATATTAATGACTGTTCAAGCTATAATTTATACTATAGCTCTTCGGACAGTCATATCTCTTGATGTTTAACTTATATTCGATATAAGTTTTTTTATTGTAGTAAAATAATATAATATATAGGACTTTATAAATATATTAATATGATTACTTAGCCTAATTGACAAAATAATATCATATATGCTAATATCCTATGGAGTGTTAATTACACATAATTAGGAGGAAATACAAATGGAAACGCCACAGTTTATTAAAATTTACAAGAAAAGAAAACGCATAGGTATTTTAATTTTAGCAATATTATTGATTAGTGAAGTTATATTATTTGATAGATGTATAACATCGTATGACAATAACACAAATGACCCAACTATAATTAATAATTTTGAAGAATTGAATAATGCAATGGTCAATAACGATTATGTACATTTGGAAATAAGTGAGTATTATGATTTAGGTAGTGTTGCAACTGAACGTAATGGTTCCAAGATTTCGGAAACTTATTATATTGGATATGGTATTAATAAAAAAATGCTTGTTATTTCTCTAAAAGAGGATGAATATTACGAGTTTGTTAGAGATACAAATGATTCATATATACTTAAAGGTACATTTGGAAAAATAAATAGTAACTTACGTGGAACACTAGAAGAATTATGTGAAGATGTAGCAACTCCAGAAGAACTACATGAAATCATGTATGATTATTTCTTATCATGCGAAACACCTTTAGATGCACTTACATCAAAGTTGATAATAATGTTTTTTGCATTTTTAATGATATGTGTATGTATATATATATTGTGTAAGAATTCTAGAAGTTTGAGAAAACTGAAAAAAGAGCATGGTAGTGATTTTGATATGTTTTGTGAAAAAGTCGATTCAGAGATGAAAGCTACTACTGTATTAAGAAAAGGAGCTATAACTGTAACTCAAAACTATATTATAGCTAATAGTCCTTGTACGTTTTTTGTATTACCTAAAGATGAGTTAATGTGGGTATATAAGGGTGTAACTAGGTATTATAGAATAATAAAAAGAACTAATATAACTTTTGTGTTCGCGAATAAAACTAAATATCAGATTACTTCAATTAATAATAAAAACATTGATGATCTCATTGAGCATTTTTCACAAGATAGTTACAAATGTATTGTTGGTTATTCAGACGAACTTGATAAGATGTACAGGAAACAAACTGATGCCTTTATTCAGCAATGGAATAATAAATATAACATTAATGACATTCAGTAATAGAATAAAAAATACATAATTAATCTAATAACCCAATTGGGCTGCTTTAGCTGTAACTTCTTCTATAGCTTCTTGCAGTCCATTTTCATTTAATCTTTCAATCATATCAGCATAAGCTTCCTCAACACTTTTTTCACTTAAGATAACCTTAATTAATTCATCATTAATATTAACCCTAGATAATCTATCCTTAGCGGGAGTAGACATAAAAACAATATCATAATTATAGTTAACGATTTTTGCGTTATTATTATGCCATGTCATCTCTTTGATTGACATATCTACAATATCTTCTCCGCATATAGAATTAATAATTTCATTTTTAGTATACATTCTATCTTGTTGCCATGCTGCCATGTTAGAAAGAACTTCAGAAGATGGGTAATATTCAAACATACTAATATAACTACCATCATAATTTTTAGGACGAGTTATAATAATTTGTCCATCTTTTTCATCCCAATCCTTTCCTTTTATGCCTAATCTGCAAGTCAATGCACCTTCGTCAGACAGCATCCAATCATAAATAGCCAATATTCTTTCCATTTTTTTATCACTACATTTAGAACTGAAATAGCTTTCTGACCACCATGTAGCTTCTGTATATTTATATATATTACCATCTGGAGAAGGCCACATATGTAAGTATTTCACTGCATCAATAAATTTTAGATCAGGATTGTATCTATTCCAGATATTGGGAACATAAGAATAGGAATTATTATGTAAGAATACACCTGCTTTACCTTCAGCAAACTTATTTTTAGCATCTTGTGAATTAGCAATAGCAAAATTTTTATAAAGCAATCCTTCGCTATAGAGTTCTTTTAATTGTCCAATAGCACCTATGGCTTTTTTATTAGCATAGGCAGGCATCCACTTTGAGTTTTCGTTAACCCAACATCTTGGAATATTGCATAATTCTGGGTAGCTACCTAGAAAAAGAAGCGCAGCAAAATTCATATTATTAATTACCATACCTATAGTATCATCTTTACCATTATTATCTGGGTCATTTTCAACGAATGCTTTTAGCATTGCTTTGAAATCGTCAAAATTCTGTGGGTCATCAATACCTAGATTTTCCATCCAATCTTTTCTAACCATGATTACTCTATCAAGAGCCCATTTATTGATTGACTTATATGTCTGCCTTGGAATCATATAATAATTGCCGTCAATATATCTTGTTTTCTTTACGTCTGCCAAATCAAATATTTTTTTTACATTAGGATATTTACTTAGGTCTTTTGGTATAGCCCTTATAAGTCCTTCCTTAATCCAGTTGTGATAGATGGAATTACCGATTATATCATGAGCGAATACATCAGGTAATTCGCCAGATGCAGCATATGTGATATACTTTTCGCTCCAATCAGACCATGTAGTTGGTATGGCTTTAAAAGTTACATTAAATTTTTCTTCCACTTCTTTTAAAAGAGCGTCGTCACTATCTTTTCTAAAAAAATTTTCAATATCCCAGAACGAAAGTGAAATCTCTAATTTTTCTTCATATGGATTAGGAATTTTTTGTATTACATCTTTTTCTATTTCTGTTTCTTTACTTTTTGTACAACCTGTTAGTATTGCAGAAATAAGCATAAATGTTATAACGACAGCAATTGATTGTTTGAAAAAATGCATCAGCATAAGACCCCCAGAATAAATTTAAATTGAAAAAAGAATAATATTTTTAACAAAAAAAGAATAATTATATTGTGAATATATCACAAAAAATGTACTTAGTCAAATATTGTATAAGTATAATCTACTAAAAAAACTTATAATACTATATTGACTAAAGAAATAAACACTTTTCATATGCTGTCATTTTATGATATCCTTTATTTATATTTTTAAGATAAAAGTTAGGATGGATAAATAATGAAATTTCTAGAGAAGGTTTCAATAAAAATTCAATTATTCATTATTGCAATTACTACAATAGCGATTATACTTTTTATCATCTTATCAGTGTATACGCAGATAAATAATGTTATTACAGAAAAAAATGATGAATATGCAAAAGAGTTGATATACCAGATTGAGAATAAAGTGGATAATAATTGTGATCTGGTCAATCATATAGTCAAGAATATTGCATTCAATAAGATAGTACAAGATTATCTGTTAGAGGAAAAATTAGATGATAAATATGAGATATTCAAAGAAGTTGACAAATATGTAAATAATATGATGAACTTAAAAGAAGGTATAATTGACATAGCTATCAAGAATTCTGATGGAAGTATATATTATAAAAAAGAAGGTTCTAATATCTCTGCCTATAGAGATTACATATTGAAAGATAGAGTTTCCATTTATTATAGTGGTATGGAGGAATATAATGATAATAAGGATTATAAAAAGTGTTTTGTGGTAGCTACAAATGTTTTTTCTATAGATCCCAATAGACGATATAATGAAAACATAGGTACGATATATTTATTTTTAGATGTAAATAGTATTGTTGGTAATATGGAAAAAATATTATCCAAGCAGACTAATACTAATCTATATCTAATTGATCGTAATGGAAGAATATTTTTGAGTAATGATAATAGGATAGATGAAAATGTTGAACAGTTGGATATTGAAGATGAAGAAGCTTTTCTTGATGAAGTTGATGATGAAAGATATATAGTAGGTATGGCAAATTTACCTTATATTCATGGTAAAATAGTAAGTAGAATACCGAAAGATCAACTTTTATATGACATCTCAGTGATTAAGAATAGACAAATAATAATTATGATTATTGCGTTTCTAATACTGGCGATACCTTTTTCCATTACCATACGTAATATAATCAGACCTCTCAGGAAATTTAAAATATTTACAGCTAAGATTAATTCAGGTAACATGAAAGGACTTAAATCTAAGATAGAATTAGGTGGTTATGGTGAAATGGTATCAGTTTCCCATGAATTCAATTCCATGATGGAGGAAATAAATAGTCTGACTCATAGATTATTGAATACAAGTTCTAGATTATACGAAGCAGAATTGGAAACTAAACAGGCAGAATTAGCATATCTCAGAAGTCAGATCAATCCCCATTTCCTATATAACACTTTAGAGTCCATTAAAGGTATTGCAGCAGATAATGAAATACCACAGATAATTAATATGACAAAAGCATTAGGGAAAGTTTTCAAGTATAGTGCTAAAGGATCAGATACTGTTTTACTAGAGGACGAAGTGAAAGTTGTGAAATCGTACATATATATACAACTCATACGTTTCGAGAATAGATTCAGTGTTACATATGATATTAGTGATAAAGCATTACTATGCAATGTTCCAAAGATGATATTGCAGCCTATAGTCGAAAATTCCATTTATTATGGATTGGAGCCTTTAACGGATAAAGGGAAATTGACAATAGATGCAAAAATAGATTCAAGGGATAATCTAATCATTGTAGTGGAAGATAATGGAATTGGTATGAATGATTCATCTTTAGCTGCTATCAGAGAACAGTTAGATAATGATGAGAGTTCTATATTATGGGAAAATACAAGAAGTATTGGACTTAGTAATGTTAATAACCGAATAAGGTTAAGATATGGCAATAATTATGGTTTGACTATAGATAGTAAATATAAAAAAGGGACAAAGGTAACTTATAAATTACCAGGGAAGGTGAAATAGTGTACAGAATATTAATTGTTGATGATGAAAGGCTAGTAATTAAAAGTTTAAAAGCTAGTATTGATTGGAAGGAATATGGTTTTAGTGTTATTGGTGAATCAACTTCAGGGAAGGATGCTTTAGAATTTATTAATAAGCATAAACCTGACCTTGTATTCACTGATATAAGAATGCCGGAAATGAATGGTCTTGAATTAATTAAAAAGGGGAAACGTATATCAGTCAGAACTCAATTCGTTGTAGTAAGCGGTTATGCAGAATTTGCTTATGCTCAGAAGGCAATGTTATATGGTGCTATGGGATATTGTCTAAAACCCTTTGATGATGATGAAATAATAAATATATTGAAAAAAGTTACATCAAAACTAGAAAAACTGAGAATAACTACTAACACAAATGACTATGCATTGTTGGATACAACATCAGAAGATAATAGAGAAAAACTAATCAAGTTATTAAAAGATAACAAAGTATTAGATTCAACCAATGATGATAAAGTAATAATATTAGTCTCCATTGGAAAAAAGGAGCTGCAATTTTCAACTAATGTCAATCATATTGATTTTAGATTAGGGACCAACAAATACGTATATATTATTTCTTCTGATAAAAACCAAATCATATGTGATACCCTAGATGTGTCAGAAGATATTGAATCAGTTGGAATGAGTTCAATGATATCTATAGATAACAATATGAATGTATACATAGAAAATGCCACCATGGCAGCATATCAATTTTTCATTACTGGTAAAAAAGGTTTGTATAATGCTCAAAATGTTATTAATGAAGATATAGATAATCTAGTTAGAAAACTAGAAAATAGTGTTGGTAAAAAAGATATAAATACTATTAATAAGATTCTAGATAATATTTCTATATTAATAAAAAAAGGTGATTATAATATAAAACTTATATTTCGCATGTATAATGCGATAATGTCTTTATTTTATAGGATTGATGGAGACTATTATGAGAAATATGTTTATAACTATGAACAATTAACAGGAATATTCACATCAGCTGATGATATGGTCATATATCTTAAAGAGTTGATTAATTGCCAGTTGAAACTAAAACCCATATATAAACCAGAAAAAATAAAAAACAAGACTTTTAGAGATGTACTACAATATGTTAACAAAAATTATTGTAATGATATATCAATTCAGAGTGTGTCCAAGAAATTCGTAATCAATCCAAGTTATTTAAGTCAGATGTTCCGGAAAGAGATAAAAAAAACTTTTACTCAATATTTGACAAGTCTTAGAATGTCTGACGCATGTGAGCTATTAAAAGAAACAGAGTATACCATTAATGAGATTGCAGATAAAATAGGGTATAATGATTACTTCTATTTTGCTAAGATCTTTAAAAAATTCACTGGAAAGACTCCAGGTAATTATAGAGAAGAAAACTAATCATATTATTGATTATGCCACCTTAGGGTGGCTTTTTATTATTCAAAAATACTAAAAAAAATACAATAGAAAGCTAATTTGTATACAAATTAGCTTAAGGAATATACAATAAATATCTAACTATAGTTAATACAAAACAAACTTCCAAAATATTATAATATAATCAGTCAGAGAAAATGAAATGATGGAGTAACAACTGGCTAAATACAAAAAAAGGGAGAGCGATAGTTATGAATATCAAGAAAATAATAGCTTTGTTATTAACAACATTGCTTGTAATGGGTACATTTGTTGGCTGTGGTAATGATAAGACAAAAGAAAGCAGTCAAACAGATGACAAAAAAGTTGAAGAAACTGAGGATAATGGTTCAGATGAAAAAGAAGCACAGGAAAAAGAAAGTGATCTAAGCGGTGAAGTTGTTTATTGGTCAATGTGGAGTGAAAATGAGCCACAAGCAGAAATATTAAAGGGTGCTATAGAAAGATTTGAAAAAGCTAATCCTAATGTTATAGTAGATGTTCAATGGCAAGGTAGAGGTGTAAGAGATTTAGTTATACCAGCTATTGAAGGTGGTCAAAAATTAGATATATTTGATTCTGATCCAGTTGGTATGTATACATCTCTAGGGGAAAGTTTGTTGAATCTAGATGAATTATATGCATCACCATCTGTTAGTGACCCATCTAAAACATTAGCAGAAACTATTTTACCATCATTAGTAAAATGGGATAAATCTTTAGCTGATGGTGTAGAATTAAGTGGACATTTCTCAGTTCCTTATGCACCATACGCTGTAACTTGGTTCTATAACAAAGACCATTTCGAAAAAGCAGGTATTAAAAGCGCACCTAAGACTTGGGAAGATCTAGATGCAGTATGTGCGAGCCTAAAAGAAGCAGGATATAAACCAATAACAGTTGATGATGCATATTATTCTATGATGTTCTCTTATTACCTTGATAGAGCAATAACAAATGATGAAGTAGCAAAATTAGTATCAGATAATACTGGTGAAAGCTGGGATGATCCTCTAGTCGTTCAAGCTATTGAAGCATTTGAAGATTTCTATAACAAAGGATATTTTGCATCAGAGGTTGAAACTAACAAATATCCAGCAGGACAGCAACAAGTTGCCCTTGATGAAGCTACAATGTATTTCAACGGAACATGGTTACCAGCAGAAGTATCAGCAACAACAGGTCCAGATTTTAATTGGGGACAATTCACATTCCCTACTGTACCTAATGGAAAGGGGAAAATAACAGATCTAACATTTGGTGGTCAAGCATTTTTAGCTAATGCTAAGACTGATAATAAAGAAGCGACATTTGAATTATTAAAATATTTTGTTGACACAGAAACACAACAAGCTTTTTCAGATGCTGGTTTAACAGCTTGTACTGTCGGAACTAAATGGCCTGAATCAATAGCTGATGCTCAAGCTATTGTTAGTGAAGCAGATAAAAATATTAACTGGGGTGCTAATTTGAGTGGAGATTTTGCAGAAGCAATAGTAGTTCCAGAGATGGTTAATGTCATGATTGGTAAGTCAACTGCAAAAGAATTCATAGAAAAAATGAAAAAGGAAGCAAAGACTTATGCTAAATAAGACAATTGCATAATTACCTTCCGCTGATTTCTATAGCACAATATGTTGGACTTTATCTACAATTAAAATATACATATTGTGCGTATAGAATTAAATTAGGAATTATGCAATTATCTCAAATGATATTTAAATAGTTCTAGTTACTAATTACATAGTCATGCATTCTTATAATATTTTGAATGTATGACTAACTTTATATAAAATGGAGAATGATGATATGGGAAATATGAAAAAAAATGAAAGAAAAATGATTATTATGTTCATGGCTCCTGTGGTACTGATTTATCTTATATTCTTTTTATATCCAACTATTCGTACTGTGCATATGTCTTTTTATAAGGTAAAGAATCTTGCAAGTCCAGTAAATGAATGGAGCTTTGTTGGATTCAAAAATTATATGGACCTGACTAAGAATCCATTATTTGTTATATCTTATAAAAATATAATGGCAATACTTTTCATTGGTGGATTAGCAGTTTTCGTTTTAGCATTTTTGTTTGCTGTAGTACTGCAAAAGATGAAGACCAAGAAATTTTTTAGAGCGGCTATATATCTACCAAATGTTATAACACCAGTTGCATTAGTTGTTATGTGGACTCAATACGTATTTAACTCGAGATTCGGTTTTCTTAAGAATTTTTTTGGAGCTCTTGGACTTGACAGTCTTGCAGCTATACCCTGGACTTCGCCAGATTGGGCATTCAAATCAATGATGGTAGCTTTTTGTTTTGGGTCTGTAGGATATTATATGGTTATAATAATGGCTGCCATGGATAAAATACCTAAAGATTTTTATGAATGTGCTGATCTGGAGGGAGCAGGAAGTTTTACCAAATTCTTTCGTATTACATTGCCTCTAATGAAAGATATATTAAGAACCGCAATTACATTTTGGTGTCTAGGAGCAATTAACTTTTTCTTATGGTCTAGAGTTTTCAGTAGTTCAGGATTAGATCCAAAGACGCTAAGTCCAGCCAACTTGATGTTTAATATGATATTCGGTGGTAGTAAGACTCAGCAGGTAGCAGAACATATTAATGTTGGAATGGGTGCGGCAATAGGTGTGACTCTATGTGTATCAGTTATACTGGCTTTTGCTATTCTAAATGTCGTAATAAGCAAAGAAAAATATGAGTATTGAGGAGGCATATTATGCAGGAAAAATTAAGGAGATTCAAGTTATCTAATATCAAAAATATGTTTCCTAGATTTCTAGGGAGATTAATAGTTGTTGCATGGGTTTTATTTACGATAATAGTAATTGGATGGATATTCATTGCTTCCCTAAGTACAACGAAAGAGATATTCACTAATAAATTATTACATAGTGGATTGCAGTTCAAAAATTATATTAAGACTTTTCAACTCTATAATGTAGGCAGGTATTTTCTTAATAGTACTATATATACTGTGACAGCTTGTATTGGAGTCATTTTTGTAGCTGCGCCAGCTTCTTACATCATGGCTAAATATGTTTTTAAAGGCAAAAATGTTGTCAGGTTAGCTTATGCTTCCGCAATGGGAATACCTGCGGCAATGATTATGGTACCTATGTTTATGTTAGCGGGAAAATTACATATGACAGAATCTATCTTGACGCTGATTTTTATCTATATCTTTACATCAGTTCCTTTTACGATATTTTATTTGACAGGATTTTTCACAACGATACCTAATGATATACAGCAAGCAGCTTTGATTGATGGGTGCAGTCACATAAAAGCGTTTTGGAAAGTTATTTTTCCATTAGCTCAACCAGGTATTGTTACAGTTACAATGTTTAATTTCATCGGTATATGGAATGAATATCTATGGGCATTGATATTTGCCAGTAAAGCTGAAAAGAGGACATTAGCCATAGGATTACAGTCTATAGTTCAAAGCATGAGTGTTACTGGAGATTATGCTTCACTATTTGCAGGGGTAATCATTGTTTTCTTACCTACATTTATCTTATTCATCATATTGTCAAACAAGATAATGACTGGAATAACAGGTGGTTCAGTGAAAGGATGATTTTTTATCTAACATATGTACATTGATTATATAATTTTTATCTATAGTATTATTTATTAAATTATGTATAATGACATTAAAATCTATGTGCCAAATGATGAGTCATGAAAATTGGATGAGATATGTAATATTCAAAAAATGACCAGTACAAGATTAGTAAATTATAGGAGTACTATTGATAGAAGATATATGAGGAGAATAAAGATATGGATATTAAAAAAGAATATAAGGTACCAAAGTCATATTGTAATCTTAACTTTGATGAGCCTATATTGAATTGGGATGAAGCAATACCTTTGGGTAATGGTTTAACAGGTTGTTTGATCTGGGGAAATGGTTCACCATTAAATTTCAGTCTAGACAGAGGAGATTTATGGGATAAACGTCCAGCAAATGAGACTCTAAGGGATGATTTCAATTATAAGAAATTGATAGAACTAGTAGAAAACAAAGACCAGCAGGGCATTAGAGATTTATTTGATAACTGCTACAATAAACCAACTCCGACAAAAATTCCAGCAGGGAAAATAATATTGGACTATGGAAATGTAATCAATATAAGCAGCCATTTGAATCTTGAAAATGCAGTTACTGACATAAGTGTAATAAAAGAGGAAGAAACCTCTAACATAAAAAGTTTTATCCATGCTACCAAAAAGATAGGATTAATAACAATATCTAATTATGAAATGGTGAAAGAATTAAAAATTGTAGCTCCTAAGTTTGGAGTGAAATGTGAAAAACAAGATGCTTATGAGTATAGGAATGAAGATAAATTACATAGATCATTAAAAAATCTGGTATATCCTGAAGTTAAGTTATACGAGGAAGAAGATCTAAGATGGTTTGTACAGAAAACAGAAGAAGACTTAGAGTATGGAATAATATTAGGACAGAAAGTTATTTCTGATGATCTATATATTGTTTATAGTATTGGTTCAAGTATAGATGGTGAAAATTGGCTTGAAGACCATAAGAATAATATACGTGAAGCGCTAGAATCTGGTTATGATATTATGCTGGCGGATCACAAAAATTGGTGGAAGAAATTCTGGGGAAAAAGTTCAATAAATTTATATGATAAAGAATTGGAAAGAATGTGGTATTTGACCAATTATCTTTTTGGATCATGTTCAAGAAAAAATGCTCCACCTATGCCATTGCAGGGAGTATGGACTGCTGATAATGGTGAATTGCCACCTTGGAAGGGTGATTACCATAATGATTTGAATACACAATTAAGTTATCTCCATTACTTGAAAGCTAATCATATAGAAGAAGGTGAAAGTTTTATAGATTTTCTATGGAACCTTGTACCTGAAGGAAAAGAGTTTGCAAAAAAATTCTTTGATGCAGATGGTTTATGTTTGCCAGCAGTAATGACTATAGATGGTAAACCACTTGGAGGATGGCCCATGTACAGTCTGAACCTGACCAATCAGATATGGTTATGTCAATTTTTTCAACGACATTGGGAATATACAGGAGATGATGAGTTCTTAGAGAACAAGGCATATCCCTATTTGAAAGAGACAGCAAAATGTATGTTAAGATGGTTGAAACCCGGTAAGGATGGAAAATTATATCTTCCATTATCCAGTTCACCAGAAATTCATGATGATGAATTAGAGGCATGGTTAACACCTAACAGTAATTATGACCTGTCATTATTAAGATATCTATTTTCAACTTTGTATACTATGGCAGATGTCCTTGAATATGACGAAAAATCCCTATGGAAAGAAAAATTAGAATTATTGCCTGAGTTGGCTGTTAACGAGAATAATGTACTTATGCTGTCTCAGGACGAATCATTAAAAGAAAGTCATAGACATCATGGTCATGCAATGGCAATATATCCATTAGATCTTTTTAATTATAATCTAGGTGGAAGAGATAAAAAAATAATTGACAGCACTATTGAAGATTTAGAAAAATTAGGTAAAGGTTTTTGGGTAGGATTTTCATTCACATGGATGTCAAAATTTTACTCAAGACAGGGAAATGGTGATGCAGCAGCTTTTCAGTTGAAACTTTTCTGGGAAAATCTTTGTTCAGAAAATGGTTTCCATCTAAATGGAGATTACAAAAGCAAAGGATTGACTAATTGGCACTATAGACCGTTCACATTAGAAAGCAATATGTGTGCTGCTGATTCCATCCAAGAAATGTTGTTACAGACATTTGATAAAGTTATAAGGGTATTTCCTGCTATTCCATATGAATGGAAGAAAAATGGTGCTAGTTTCAATGATTTCAGAGGAATGAAAGGAATCTTGATATCTGCATCAATCATAAATGATAAAGTGGAATATATACATCTAAAAGCAGACAAAGAAGGTGAATACACAATCCAAAATAAATTTGATTCGGATTGTATTATTATCAAAAAAGAACATAATATCGAAAAAATCAATTGTAATGTAGGAATGAACTTTAAGATTAATTTAATGAAAGAGGAAGAGTGTACTATTATAGCTAAATAATTTTATTAAAGGTCTACAAAGCTTTAACAAACAAAATTGATAATTGAAGAGAGGAATTAAAATGAAACCATCACTTGTATTTACTAATTATTATTATGAATGTGAAGACTCTATCAAAGAATCTTCTGTACCATCAATTTGTGAGATGATTAATGTTCAAAACAAAGACGAACAACAAAATTTCTTATCAGAAGATGAAGGACTACATATAGGGTATGGTAAAATAGTAGGTTGTTTTCCTTATAAAGAGCAGAATCAGTATACTACTAATCTAAAAAAAAGAGAGGTAGCAGTAGCTGTTCTGGAAAATGATTATTTGAAGGCAACATTCCTATCAGAGTATGGGGCTAGGCTGTGGGAATTAATCGATAAGAAGACAGGAAAAAATCTGTTGTACACTAATGATGTAATACAACCTAGAAATCTGGCTCTAAGAAATGCATGGTTCAGTGGTGGAGTTGAATGGAATCTAGGGGTAATTGGACATTCACCATTTACCTGTGATAAGTTATATGCTGCTGAAACTACTAGAGAAGATGGTACACCAATACTTAGATTCTATGAATTTGAAAGGATACGAAAAGTGACTTATCAGATGGATTTCTGGTTAGAAGAAGATTCTAACATATTGTTCTGTAGAATGCGTATAGATAATAGAAATTCTGATATGATACCTATGTATTGGTGGTCTAATATAGCTGCTCCTGAATATGAACACGGACGACTTGTTGTTCCTGCAACAGAAGCATATAAAAATTCTACAAGTGGTGGTATAAGGAAAGTTCAAGTACCTGTTGATAATGAAGCTGGTTATGATATCACATTCTATGGAAACACTGTATCATCAGTAGATTATTTCTTTGATATTCCATCAGACACTAAGAAATACATAGCTAATGTCAATAATGATGGCTACGGCCTTTTGCAGTTATCTTCTGATCGATTACAAGGGAGAAAATTGTTTTCATGGGGACATATAGAAGGTTCTGATAATTGGCAAGATGTATTGACTAAAAATGCAGGAAAATATATTGAACTTCAAGCTGGTCTTGCGAAAACTCAATATGAATGTATTCCAATGCCACCTAATACTGTCTGGGAATGGATAGAATGCTATACAAGTCTAGATGCTGATCCAGATAATATATTCAACGAGTATGATGACGCAGTAAGAACCGTGGATGCTCAAGTAGAAAATATTTGGAATAAATATGATCTAAACGCTATGGTTACTGAAACTAAGGATTCAGTAGGAAAGAAAAAATTCAATCTTGTTCAGACTGCTAGTGGTTATGGTGCTCTAGAAAATATGCTTAGAGAGAAACTTGGTGAAATTTCAATAAGCCAACATCTGGAATTTTCAGTAAATGAAGATGTAAGAGATTGGTTGGATATTATGGAAATGAACACTTTTGCTGATAAAGACGTTGATATACCTCCAATAAGTTTTGTAGTCGGTAATGAGTGGATAGAAATATTAGAAAAATCTTCTAAAGGAGAAGGAAAAGACAACTGGTATGTATGGTATCAATTAGGGGTTATGTACAAGTATATCAACAAACTTGAAGAAGCTTTAAAATGTTTTAAGGAATCTTTGTTTCTAGAAGCAAATAAATGGTCTTATCATGGAGTAGCATACCTATATAATGAAATGAATGATATAGACAAAGCAGCAAAGTATGCAGTAAAAGCTATAGAGTTAGGTGCCGATGACTATTCATTATGTGAAAGTTGTATGAAGCTTCTATTAAATAATGAATTCTATGAACTTATAATTAAGACCTATGGAATAATAGGGGAAGAATTACAAAATAATAACCGTATTAAGATGTATTTAGCTTTTGCTTACGTTAATACAGGAAAAGTTGATGAAGCTGATAAGATGATGAATGAAGAAGAGGGATTAGATGTGGTTGATATTCGTGAAGGAGAAATATCTATCACAGAATTATGGGAACAAATATTCAAATTAAAGAATCCTGACGTTAAAGGAGAGGATATAAGAGTTCCTAAGAAATATAATTATAAGATGAAAGTTTACAGTGATAATTAGATTATAGAATATTTATGTAGAGGTATAACATCTTTAAATGTTTTATTTATTTTGGGGTTTTAATACAAATTTATATATTTTGGAGGAGAAGGTATATGAGAGATAGTATAATAGGTAAAAACATAAGGAAGGTACTTGTTTTATTACTAGTATTATGTATGATATCAAGTATTAATCTTAGTATATCCGAGGAAGTTCATGCAAGTGATGCAATATCTGATACTGATACCATTGTATCAACAAACGACTCTATCTATACTGATGATTTTAACGATAACAATATAGATAATCTTACAATAGTCAATAATCAATCGGCTAATATATATGGAAATGATGGATTTGTAAGACTTCTAGGAACTAGCGGAGATGCATTTGTTGTAGATAATGATTCAATGGATATAAAGAACGGTCTCTATCAATTTCGTATGAGACCATCTAAAGAAGCAAGATGCGGAGGTCTGTTCAGGTATACATCCAATGATACTTATACTTGGGTAGGTTATGAAAAAGATGGTCATTGGAGAATTAGAGAGACTATAAATGGTATTACTTGTGATGATATATATATCCAAAAAGATGAATTGACTCCTTATGATTGGTATACAGTAAGAGTAATATATGATGACAAATATATAAAAGTAACATGCAATAAAACAGTAGTCTATGAAGGTGAGTTAAATAATAGTGAACCAGCTGTCAGTGGTAAGGTAGGATTTGTTGGCTGGTCAGAAACTGATAACTTATTTGATGATATTCTACAGACCAATGATGCTATGGCTACAACCGATATCACAAATGATTTGATAACCGTGAAATTGGATAAATTCTTTCCACAGCCATTGGAGTATAGAATCAATAATTCACAAGCAATGCTTTTTGGTGCAGATGCACAGGAGCATCCTCAGATTAATATCAATGGTACTTCATATGACATTAATGTAACATCTCTTCAAACAGATGAGGATTCTGCAGATTATGATGTATATGTACCGGGATTTGACGTGTCTATACA
The DNA here is from genome assembly GCF_027923465.1 of Vallitalea longa. Classification (NCBI taxonomy): domain Bacteria; kingdom Bacillati; phylum Bacillota; class Clostridia; order Lachnospirales; family Vallitaleaceae; genus Vallitalea; species Vallitalea longa. Next base: position 98,629 of record NZ_BRLB01000011.1, on the reverse strand, counting down.
TTATACTTTCACTCTAGAAGATAATGCATTGGTTAGAAAGATTACTAGTATAAGTGGTAATGGAGAACCAAATGTAGAGACGATTAAAATTACAACAGCTATTATGAGAACTGTAGAAGAACAATCGGGAGCTTATGGCATATATACCTTTTTAGAAGGTAGTGGTCATACTATAAGAGATATCGCCAACAACGTTTCAGGTTTTCAAGGCACTTATGAATATACTGATTGGCCAATAATATGGAATGATAATGCTGTTGGAGCTGTCTATAACAATGTTTACGATTATCCCTTTGTCTTTGTTGGTAAAACTGGAGCAGATGGTAAAAGATGTTTAGCTATCTATGACAATCAGTATCATTATAGGGTTAAAGGTATTAAACCAGATCTAATGTTCGAAAGTAAAACCTATATCGGTAATGATACTAACAAAAATTCTTATGTGAATTGGGAAGATGGAGCTATATGGGTACGTGAACAGTTACCTCAGTTGCCAATAGAATTAAAGAACTTTTTCCAAAATGGAGGTAATTGGCATCAGGTTCATGGTGCGTTTCAAGATGAAAATGGTTCATTAGGAGCTTCCCAGATAAAAACCACTTATCCACAAGCTTTGGCTTTTATGAAACAAATCTATTACCAAACAGAAGGCTCTAATCAATTATTAGCATATGTTGGATGGAATGGACATGGACATGATGATGATTATCCTGATTGGAATCAAGTATTCAATCCTGGATTAGGCGGTAAAGATACAGCTGTAGAATATTATCCAAAAGTTAAAGAGTATAATGGTGAATTATCTTTCCATGTAAATGCAGATGATATGTATGAAGATTCAGCTGCTTATGATGATGATATCCTAGCTAAGAATAAATTCGGTAATAGAATTAAATCATGGCAGTATGGTTCATTACCAACAGCTTATGCAATATCACATTTTAAAGACTATAAAAAAGGTACTATGGATGCTAGAAGGAATCAATTTCTAGACAAATATTGGGAGCCATTGATAATATATCAAGATGTAATGCTTGTGAAAAATAGTCCTTATGATGGTTATTATGATGCAGAAGAAAGATTCGCAATGAAGATGCAAGCAGATGGTTTCAGACAAAGGGGAGTCTATATGGCTACAGAATATTATCAACCTTTGCATCGTAGAAACGGTATATTTGTATTTAAGAGTAGATGGGGAGATTCCAAAGTAGATAATTTCATTAATGAGGGACAAACCATATATGCTAAATATTATGAAGACTCCAATCATTATCCAGGTGCAGGTTACAAAGAGACTTGGGGTGTACTATCATCCAACGAAAGATGGGGAAATATGAATATAGATCTTAAAGATGATATAGTACAAGACACATTCATCTATGCTCTACCAGCAGCATATATGAGGAACTATAATGCATTAAGCTGGACTGATAATGATAGTGAGTATAAATTGACTTTTACGGATGATGTAATATCAAGATGGGATAAGGGAGAAAACGAATATAATCTTACTCATGGAGATGTTGTTATAGCTGATGGTTACGATAGATTTATTCCTTCACCTGATGGTTCAGAAAAAATATTCATCTTCTATGATGGTGCCAAATCACGTGAATGGACATTACCAGCTAGTTGGAGTGATTACTCGTTTGTTGACTTATATGAGCTTACAGAAAGCGGAAGATCATATATCAAGAGGGTACCGGTAATAAATGGTAAGGTTGATATATATGCAGAGAGTCATACTCCATACATGATTCTTAATGGAGGTGATGGTCAGCCAGATGTTGGTCCAATTGATTCTTCGTTATATCAAAATACTGAGTCATCTACTAATGATGGTTCTGATATATCTGATAAAGCTGTTGATGGAGATGATTCAACTTATTGGACTGCTGATGGAGTTAATGAGCAGTGGTTAGAAGTAGAATTTTCGCATGAGACTCAGGTAAATAGAGTACAGATTAAAGAGAATGGCAGCAATATAACATCTTATCGTATTCAATATTGGAATGGTAATGAGTGGATTGATATTTATAGTGACCAAGTTATAGGTGCATATGTAAATAAGTCGTTCCAAACAGTAAGTACAAAAAAAATAAGATTATATATAGATACAGCGGAATCTAATCCTAGTATTACACATTTTGGTACATTCAGTGATCAAAACCTAGTGATAGGTAAAAGTGTTAATGCATCATCAAAACATGATTATCTTTTCAGTAGTGTTGATAATTTTAGCTATACTTATCAAACAATACCAGCCTGTGCTATAGACGGAACAACTGAATCATTCTGGTCTGCTGATGGAGAGACTTCTGGGGCATGGTTAGAAGTTGATCTCGGTAGATTAATGTCATTTGACAGAGCGGTCATTAATGAGAGGGATAATGCAATAGATGGATTCCGTTTACAATATTATAATGGTTCTACATGGCTTGATGCTTACTCAGGTACAACAATAGGAAGTTCAATAGAGATAGATTTTGATAAGGCTCAAGGAAATAAGGTGAGACTATATATTGATTCAGCGTCGGCTGAACCTAAGATAGAGGAATTTTGTATTTATGATGTAGGTGGAATACAATATGATAAATAAATATTAATGATGAATGGGTTGTGGGTTATCCTACAGCCCATTCTATTTTTTAGGACTACTTTTATTTTCTAGTAGATAATTTTTTATAATCTTTTGGACTGATACTTGTAAATCTTTTGAAAACAGTTGCAAAATACTGACTAGAAGAAAATGATAAGGTGAATGCAACATCTGTTATTGTCATATCAGTTGAATTTAATAGAATCTTGGAAGTGCTGATTTTTTTTCTCAAAATATATTCATGAGGAGGCATACCGAATTGTTTTTTAAATTTAGTTTTGAATCGTGTTTCAGATAATCCACAAATGGCTACTAGTTCAGAAATACTGATGTTACTATAGATATTTTCTTCTATGTAGTCTGTTATGTTTTGCATAGTATTATTATAATAACCAGTATCATGAGTATTTTTACACTCTATTATATTAAGTAATAATTCTGAGACTAGGTTTCTGATGATTGTTTTTTTATATTGAACATTCATAAATGGAATTTGTATCAATTTATCAAGTATGTCAGCTATTTTTGTTGAACCTTTGAAGACTCTTTTTTTATCTATATTGATTAAATTGACAATATTATCTCCTTCAATATCTCCATACCCGATAAAATTATTTTTATGTTTATAGAGGTCTATAATGAAATAATAGAAATCAGCTTTATCTTCTGGATTAGACCCTGTACTATGAAGCTCATTATCATAAACGATAAAACATTCACCGCTTCTTACCATATAATCTTTATCTTTTACATTATATATCTGTTCACCCTTTACAATATATACTATTTCTATTTTGTTTTCATGAATATGTGAATTAAGAGGCTGTCTTGCTTTTATATAGTTTACTTTACCTAATGTAAAAGAAAAATCTTTATCTATAATTGAAAAATCCACAATACAACGTTCATTGACACTATTTTTTTTATTCACGAACAATCTCTCCTATATATTTTATATATTTGTATGATATTATAGCACGTTACTATTTTGAAAGAAAGTTATAGATGATTTTGATATAATGTATCAAAAAGCAGGAGGTAATTATTATGATTAATAAAATAAATTATCAAAAAGCGGTAAGATTTGAGAGACCTGAGTATATTCCTATGCAATTTCACATTAATGATTCATGTTGGCAGTATTATTCCCAAGAAGAATTATTTGAATTGATGGAGACACATAAATTCCTGTTTCCTGATTTTAAGAGACCAGAAGGAGTCTATAAACCTGTATTTGCTAATTGTGCACGTAAAGATCAACCATTTGTAGATGATTGGGGGTGTTTATGGGAAACATCCATGGACGGAATCACAGGTACTGTAACTAAGCATCCATTAGCTGACTGGGGAGCTTTTACAAATTATAAAGCACCAGATCCTACAAAATGTATGGGTATCGGTAGAATTGATTGGGATAAAGTAGCTGATGATATAAGGAAAACTAAGGAAAATGGAGACTTGGTTTTTGGAGGACTACGTCATGGGCATACTTTCCTTCAATTGTGTGATATCAGAGGTTATCAAAATCTTATTTTTGATATGGTTGATAATCATCCGAACCTTGTGAAATTAATTGATATGATTGAAGAGTTTAACAGTCATATAGTTAATAAATACCTTGAAATAGGTGTTGATGTAATGGGTTATGCAGAGGATTTAGGAATGCAGAAAGGACCTATGATATCACCTGAATATTTCAAGAAATATATTAAACCAAGTTATGAGAGATTAATGAAACCTGCTCGAGAAAAAGGGGTTATTGTTCATATGCACTCTGATGGAGATTTACATAATCTTATTGATGATGTTATTGATGGTGGTGTCGAAGTAATTAACATGCAGGATAATGTTAATGGTGTCGATTGGATAGTTGATAGGTTTGCTGGAAAAGTGTGTATAGAGCTTGATATTGATAGACAATTTGTTACTCCTAATGGTACTCCTGAACAAGTTGATGCACTTATTAGAGAAGAAGTAGAAAAAATAGGGAGTAAAGAAGGCGGTCTCATGATGATTTATGGACTTTATCCGGGAATTCCTTTGAAAAATGTTAAGGCGTTAATGGATGCTATGGAAAAGTATGCGTTTTATTATTAATTGACTCAACTTAAAAGGCAAGCTTTTTAATTCAGTAAATAAAAGATAAGAAATGTAAAAAAAAGCTCATATGTTCACTATCTATATTTCAATATAATTGAATTAGGAATAAATATTTGAAGATAGAGGTGATAATATATGAGCTATAATACTGTGTAACTATATGTCAATTCTAGTTTATAGGCCTTATACGATTACTACATAAGCAAGAAAAAATATAAAATATGGAGGAAATTCATGAAACGTATTATAAGTTTATCTATTATGTTAGTATTTTTATTATGTTCTATGACTTCTATGTGCAATTTTGATCTTGATGCAAGAGCCGAATCACCTCTTAGAAGACCTATATCGGAAGATAACCCATTATTTTTCTATAACCTATATTATGGAGAACAAGGACCTGATAATATTGAAGCGTTCTGGAATGTACTGCCTGATGATGTAAAAGACTATTTTGCTATCATGATCCTACCTGAATCTCCTTATGATTATACTGAAGTCAATAGGAATTGGATTGAAAGTATGTTGGACAAAGCGCAAGAATTAAACATTCCTGTAATCATTCAAAATGAAGCTTTCAATACTCATAGTAATATACCGAAGTCCTATTATTCACAGTTGTTTGATGACTATTCGGTACTTATTGGACTATGTTTCGCTGAACTTAGTGTAGCCAATCTAGGTGTAGTTACTCCAGATGCTAGCACAATACAGTCAATGAAAGATACAATTGATACAGTAGCAGAGAAGGGTGGCTACTTCATATGGCAGGATATGGCCACTTTCACGACACATGTTTTTCTGAAAGTTGGAGCTGATAATGACCTTTTCAACAAGTTCAAGGATAACAGTGAACATATTATTATTATGGATAAGCACAACGGTAAAAGTAAACGGTTTGTTACACCAGCGGCAGCAATGGGATTCTGGTTATCAGATTTAGCAGGTAATTGGGGTAGTAATTCAGAGGATTGGTTATGGGCTGAAGCAGGATATTCTAGGTTGTATGAAGAACCTGAATCAGTAATATGGACAGATATATTCAGGAAAGATGAATGGAAGAAAGTATTTACTTTTCCAGATGCCCAATATGGAGTGGATTGGTTACAGGATATGGCATTCGGGGCAAATGTTTTTTCGTTAGAATGTCCATATCATGGATTTACATCTATGGAATCTGATCAGTTGACACCAGCATTCAATAATGTTGTTCTACCATTGATAAGGAAAATGATCAATAACTCTATTATTCCAAGTAAACAAGAAGTATATGATAAGGTTAAGGTTGCATTCCATCCTAATGAACAGAAGCCAGGTTCATTAGAGGATGATGAATTCTTCAAGAAATTATATGGTGCTGATAATACTGAACATGAGTGGATGCCATCCAATGGAAGATATTTCGGAATACCCATATTACCGGTTCTATCAGGAGAAGAAGAGTTTGATGACTTTACCACTATTCTACATTCAGATAAGTATGATGGACATTTTCCTTCTGTATATGAGAAAGTCAATCTCATGAATTCAATCTATCCATCAATCGGAACAGGTGATTCATGGTTCGTGAATAATGACAACAACTGGTTTATTGCTAACCCACATGAAAATGAAGATATAGCTACTACATTTGAATTCCCTCTTAAAATAAATACATGTACAAGTCTAGGTGGACAAATAGCCCCTCATACTTTCGGTATTGTTGAAGAGAGTGAAGATTCTCTTGATATACATTTGAGCAATTACCGTATTGATGCTGAAACGGACGTATGGAATAATTCTAATTATGAATTCAAGAATGATATCAAAGAGTATGTACGTAATCAATATATCGCTAATCCTACAGATGATGAGTTGCGTGAGAGTATCATAATAATAAAAGGTGCTACTGATGGAGAACCTGTTATTTCAGATATTGTAGGAGATAATGGATTTGAGTATATTACAGATTGGGAGGAAGAGTTACAAGAGTATACTATAACAGTTAATCATAATGGACCTGTTGATATGACTATAGATGCAACTGGTAATAGTCCAGATTATACAAGTAAGAATATTGCTCCTTTCGCTCATGTAAGTACATCTAGTTATGAAAATGGAAGTAATATGGATGAATATGCTGTTGATGGTTTATCAGATACTAGATGGAATGCAGATCCTGGCGATAGGGTAGGTTCTTGGATAAAACTTGAATTTGATGAGGAAGTGACTTTCAATAAAGTAGTCATAAGAGAATTCTTGGATAGAATGAAAGGCTATGATCTTCAATACTGGGATGGTTCTCAGTGGAATAACATCAATGTTGAAGTAGATGTTTCTGATTCCATACATACCCTTGATTTCGATTCCATAACTTCCAACAAAGTAAGGTTATATATGACTGATACCAAGAAAGATTCTAATGGATGGGGAAGTGAACCATCAATATATGAATTCGAATTATATAGTGAGAGTGATGAGTTACCTGTAAGTGAATCAGGTGAAAATCTTGCAACAGGTAAAACAGTTGCTTGTTCAAGTATGCATAACAATGACTATTTCTATGATCCTAATAATGTAACAGATAATGATCTTATGTCCAGATGGAATGCAGCAGGTGGCACAGGACCTGGTGAATGGCTTGAAATTGATTTCGGTGAGCCAACTGAATTTAATAAAGTTATATTAAAGGAATATCTGGACAGGGTTACAGGTTATAAGTTGCAATATCTAGATGGTGATGAGTGGGTGGATATAGTTGAAGATGCAACTATAGGACACTATTGTGTCAACATATTTGACCCTATAGAGTCAAATAAATTGAGATTATATTTTACATCATCCAAAAAAGATTCTTATGGTTGGGGTAGGGACCCATCAATATATGAAATAGAAGTATATAATTAGAATTAGTCACATCGTTGAAATAGTTATATAACTATAGTTAAAAAAACAAATAGGGATACAACAATAAAAATCCAATCTAGCTAAATAAGCTGGGGCGGATTTTTAGTACTATAATAAGGTAATTATGTATCTTGTTAACAGTTATAAATTAATATATATAGGCTCATGAAGTTAATGTTTTTATTAAATTAACTAAAACTATGTTTGGAAATATTTAATAATAGATTCATATGTCAGATAGTAAGAAATGATGTTATAATATATTTTAATATGACAAGGGAGGACAAGAGTATGATTGATTTAAGAAGTGATACAGTAACTAAACCTACAAAGGAAATGAGAGAAGCAATGTATAATGCTGTTGTGGGAGATGATGTTTATGGTGACGATCCTACAGTTAATGAATTAGAATCATATGCAGCAGAACTTGTTGGTAAAGAAGCCGCTATCTTCGTACCAAGCGGAACTTTTGGAAACCAAGTATCTCTATTGACACATTGTAATCGCGGAGATGAAGTTATATTAGGAGATGACTGCCATATTGTTCAACATGAAGTTGGAGCATCATCTGTTATTGCAGGTGTTCAACTTAGAACTCTAAAAAGTGATAGAGGTATTCTTGATGTAGCTGAAATAAAAAGTAAAATCAGAGAAGAAGACATTCATTTTCCTAAGACAGGACTTATATGTGTTGAAAATGCACATTCTAATGGTAGAGTCATACCAGTAGATGTTTTGAAAAATATATATGCTGTTGCACAAGAAAATAATATACCAGTACATTTAGACGGAGCAAGATTATTCAATGCAGCTTGTACACTGAAAACAGAAGCAAAAGAAATTGCTAAGCATTGTGATTCCGTTATGTTCTGCTTATCAAAAGGACTATGTGCCCCTGTAGGTTCTATTGTAGCTGGAAGTAGAGATTTTATTGATAAAGCCAGAAAGAACAGAAAATTAATGGGTGGAGGATTACGTCAATCAGGAATACTAGCAGCAGCAGGATTAGTTGCGTTGAGAGAAATGACAAAACGTCTACATGTAGACCATGATAATGCGAAATTATTAGGAGAAAAACTTAATGAACTTGATAACGTTAATGTTTTTCTCGAAGATACTCATATCAGTATGGTTTTTTTTGAAATAACTAAAGATATCGATTATAGGCATCTTGTTGATTACTATAATGATAATGGAATAAAAGTTAATGGACCAGAAAATGGAGTCATGCGTTTTGTAACCAACAACGACGTTAAAGAAGAAGATATTGATTATATAGTTGAGTGTACAGATAAATATCTTAACAGATAAGTATTATGGGAGAAACAATCATCATATCAAATGATAAGTATATGATAACTCAAAGAAAAGAAAGGTAGGAATAATTATGAAATTGGAAATTAATATGGTGGTAAAGGATGCAAGAGAAGCAGCTGATTTTTACAAAGATCTATTCGGTGCAGAGATATTATTAAAAACAGATTTGGATAAAACACTTAATGAAATGATAATGGTTGTAGGCGATACTGAAATCAGAGTTCTAAATGAGAATAATGAGTTTGGTTTGGTAGCCCCATCCGAAGACGTTCCCAGTTCAATGTGGATAAATCTTTTTGTTGATGATATAAATAAACAGTGTAAGGTTGCTGAAGATTCTGGTTGTGTCATTATTTCACCAGTTACAGAATTCCCGGAGAGCAATGCCATAAATGCAGTATTCAGGGATATATACGGGCATATATGGGTAGTCAATCAAAAGATGAACTAATGTGAAACGCCGTTGGGAAGAATCCCATTCCAACGGCGTTTTTATTTTCTAACGTGACATTTCTTGTAGGTATCAAGAGAAATTCTTAGGTGAACAACCATGAATTTTCTTGAATTTTTTACTGAAATAAAATACATCAGAATATCCTACCATCTGAGAAATTTCAGTAATATTGTATTTATCCGTTCTTAAAAGTTTCTTGGCATGGTCCATTCTAAGTTCTGTTATATATTGCAGAATGGATTGACCTGTAACTTTTTTGAATATACTTCCGATATAAGTAGGGGTGAGGTCAATATAATTGGAAATCTCTGATACTGATAATGATGGATCAGTATAATTTTCTTCAATATATTTAATTATCTTACTGACCATAGATGTATTAGAAGGTTTTTCATGATTAACATACTCCAAGCATTGATCAGTATAGGTAAAAACGATTTCCTTCAAATGTTCTAGAGAATAATCTTCTGCAATTAATTCTTGAACAAAACTATTTATGCTCTTGTTAGAATTAACTTGATCAGGATAATTGATTTGTAATGTTACAAATATCTCCGTTAATGATAATATAAGGTAATCTTTTGAACCGCTTTTGCTTATATTCGTGAATATATCGTTGATTAATTTTTTGAGGGCATTATTATTCTTAGAATTTAAGCATAATAACAATTTCTTACGTATGGCAATAGATTTATACTTATTATTAGGCTTAAGCTTATTGCTTATTATCATATTATCGTTAATAAAATATCTTTGGTAAAGTTGATTCCATACTAATTTATAATTCTTGGTCCAGTTCTTTCCGATAGGTATAATGTCTCCTATAGAAATAAAAACTACGTTAGTATCAGTTATGAAATGGGAAATGACTGATTTTATGTTATTAAGTGTAATTGCATCTTGGCTTTTTATTATCAACTGTAATATAGAAACTGATTCATTTTCTTTAAATGACTCAATAGATATATTTTCATTATTAAATTTATTAATGTTGCGTAGTAGATAATTAATAAAAGAGGCTACATATATATCGTGGTTTCCTGGAAAGAAGATGCCTATGAATTGAACATATTCATAATTATTGAATTCCTTATATTCTTTATATAGTTTTTTCACATTATTAAAATCTAAAATGGTGTTATATATATTAGTACGTTTCTGAAATTTATTATAATCATATATTTTCTGCTGTTTTTCATTAACCTTTAATATAGTTTCTTTGCATGTGTTGAGTGCTTCATTTAATGTTTTTTTATTTATAGGTTTTACTAGATAATCTTCTACTTTGTACTTAACTGCTTTTTGAGCATAATCAAAGTCATTATATCCTGTTAAAATAATAATTTTGGTTTTTATGTCATTGACCATAATATATTCTGCTACTTGTATACCAGATTTTATGGGCATCTTAATATCTAAAAGTAGAATATCTACTTGATTGTTTTTTATTTTATTAATGACTTCTTTACCGTTTTCAGCTTCACCAATAAATTCTAGACTAAGTTCATCCCAGTCAATTATTTTCTTTAATCTTTGTCTTATGAAATATTCATCATCCGCTATCAGGACTTTTAACATAAGAAAACCTCCCAGCTACTATGTTTTTTCTCTCTTCGAAATAGTTACAGTTACAGTGCAGCCTTTCGTAGGTTCACTATTGATATCAAGGCCATAATCATTACCATAATAGAGTTTGACTCGTTTATCTATGTTGATGATACCAAAACTATGGCTATCTTCACTCCATATTTTAGCTAAACGTTCTTTGGTTATGCCTATACCATTATCTGTAACAGTAAATATTATATCATTATCAGATTCTGATACTGTTATTTCTATAATACCTTTACCTTCAATTTCTTTTATACCATGATAAATACTGTTTTCGACTATTGGTTGTAAAAGTAATTTGAGGCAGGTGTGATTTTTTAATGATTCAGGACAATTAATAGTATATTCGAATTTATTATAATATCTAATCAACATGATATGTAGATAAGATTGTATAATAGATAGCTCATTACCGATAGTTATGAAAGAACTTCCTTTACTTAATATTTCACGATAGAATTGTGATAGATTCATAACTATATCTGTAAGTTTATCTTTTTCACCCACTTCTGCCAAAGAACATATATTATCAAGGGCATTGTATAGAAAATGTGGATTGATTTGTTGTTGTAATAAATCCAAAGATAATTTTTGTTTCATTTTTTGCTCTTTTATTAAATCATTAGTCAATTTTGATTGGGCTGTAAGCATTTTGTTGAATTCATGATATAAAAAACCTATTTCTTCACCTACATCTGGTTCTTGCATGGGTTCCCAATTACCTTTTATAACGTATTGTATATGCCCAATCAGCTTATGAATTGGGGAGGTAATGGTTTTTGATATTCTATGTGAAAATATAATAGCTAATATTATACCACACAAAGCAATAAGTGCAGAAATAAATATAATGGTATAAAAAGGTTTCAAAAAGAAATTTCTATTTATCTCGTGCATTATATACCAATCTAATTTTGGAAAATACTTATAAAAAACAATATGATCATCAATAAATGTATATCCAGAAGATTTATCATCTATAACGTCCAAAAAATTAATATAGTATTGATAAAGTTTATAAAATCCGTCAGTACTTTGTACTAGACCATATTGATTAAGTATAAATTGGTTCCCATAGCCATGTTTGGAATTATAGCTGTATATATCTGATATTGCAGTTTCAGGAATAGAAATTTCAATATAGCCTAAACGTTGTCCCAGTTGATAACTATAGAAGCTCTGCAAATAGGATAAAACATTTATTGTGTCTTTAACCAAGTAAGGAAGCATTTTCTCTCTAGATATCCATGAAGTTGTAGTTATATCAATGCCATCTATATCTGGAGAAGTTGCTGATGTATCAGTCGTAGCCAGTAATTTTCTATCAGCACTATAAATTGATACTGAGTGAATGAATTTAGTTGATTGTATGATAGTATCAACTCTGTTTTTTAATGCTATAGAATCTAGATAGGTGAATGTTTCTCCTTCTTCATTATATTTACTGGTTATTTCTTGTACTATAGGGTCAACAGCTATAGTTTTACCAAAATTTTCAACAGTAGTAAGTGAGAAATCTAGCTGTTTAGATATATAATTAAGTTCATTTATTGATGAAGTTGTAGTCAAGTCGAATTGATGACTTACAATGATAATTGAAGTTATTATAAATATAAGAGAAATTGTTATGGCTGAAGTCAAGATGATTCCTAAAAATATTTTAGTGTTAATTGCTATATTATGTACTTTGTTTGTTATTTTAGTCATTACCGATACCACCTTAATAATTATTTAAGACAATTGCATAATTACCTTCCGCTGATTTCAATAGCACCATATGTTGGATTGCATCTACTATTATAATCTACATATCGTGCTTATAGAATTAAATTAGGAATTATGAAATTATCTCATTGAATCTGGGTAAAATATAATAATTACCTTAACTTAAATTATAAAAAAATATTATAAAAATTAATATGATTGAAATATTAATGAGTAAAAAAATTATTAACTTTTAACATAGCATTACTGTATTAAATTAAAGCCATACAGCTAATGTTTTAAGATTGATTTTGTGCATGTTGACAAAGTAAAGTTGATTTATAAGTATAAATTATGTAAAAACACTATAAGTATACATGAAACATATTAAAATGTAAAAAATATATAGAAAAAGTACAAAAGATATTGAAAATGTCTATGGCTGTATTGTGTAATTTTTGATATCATACAGTTGCGATAATTCTTATAAAACAAAATTTGACAAGGGGGTACAGCTATGAAAAAAATTATTGCATTATTTTTAATACTGGCAATGGGTTTAAGTATAACTGCTTGTGGAAGTAAAGATACTACAGAAAAAGATACATCTAACGGTTCTAATAATGATAAGGTGGAAATAAGATTACTTACAAGATCAGCAGGACCTAGTATGTCAGCACAGATTTTCAGAGATATTCTAAAGGAATTTGAAGACAAACATCCGGATGTGGTCATTATTGATGAATCACAAGGTGATGAATCATCATTCAACAACAAGTTGAAAACAGATATGGCATCTGGAACATTACCTAACATTTTTAGAATTCAAGGAGTTTCTAATCTTGGTGAATACATTAAAAATGGTATGATAATGGATATGGCTCCAATTTACGAGGAAGATAAAGAGTGGAGTGAAGGTCTTACAGAAGGTGCAGTAAACTACTATAAGGTTCCAGGTTTTGACGGAGCTTATGGTGTACCAGCTGAATCAGGATTAATAGGAGTTTTTTACAACCAAAAAATATTTGATGAAGCAGGAATTGATAAATTTCCTGAGACATGGACAGAATTAAAAGATGCTATTGCGAAGTTGAAAGATATAAATAAAATTCCATTAGCATTAGGTGCAAAATCAACTTATATGGCAGGTCATTTACACAATAATATTCTATACAAATGGTTAGGCGCAGATGCACCTAAAAAACTTGGTGATAGATCAATGAAATGGACAGATGAGGAAGTTGTTGAAACATTAAGTTACGTTAAAGAGCTATATGATTTGGGTGCTTTCCCAGAAGGAGTTGCAGGATTAAGTGATGATATAGTCATTACTCAATTCTTGAAAGGTGAAGCTGCAATGATTATAACAGGACCATGGAATATTAATAAATTCACTAGTGAAGAAGAGACTGAGTATTATAACGATATCAAGATTGCTAAATTCCCATATTTCGAAGAAAAACCAGAATTTAAAGATCATGATATGCAGTCTATTAATCCATTAATGGTTAATGGTAAATTAGAAGGAAAAGAAAAAGAATATACTATAGAGTTATTAAAAATGCTTACATCTGCTGATGCAGCTAAAAGATATGCAGAAGAAGCACAAAGTATATTCCCAAGAAATAATATAGATCTTGATGAAGGAGCATTGAGTCAGTTGTTCCAAGATGTTGTAGAGTTAAGTGGAACATCTACAGGAATCGCAGTTGACGTATTCGACTTTGATCCATTAGCTTCAATGCAAGACAGAACTAGAAATTCAATTGTAGGTATGTTTGTTGGTAATACACCACAACAAGCTGCAGAAGAAATTCAAGCAGAAGTAGATAAATCTAACTAAATAGAACTTAATCAAAACTATTATATAAAAATACAAATACAAAAGAGAATTCTTAAAAGGTTATTAACCTTGGAATTCTCATTTGTATATATGGGAGGGAGAAAACATTGAGAGCAATAAAAACCAAGAAAGATGGAACTAAGATATTATTGTTTTTGATTCCAGCTTTATTAATATACCTACTATTTATGGTAATACCTATGATTGGTGCAATTTTCTTTTCAACATCTGAATGGAATGGGATAAAAGGATCTCCGATTAATTTTGTTGGTCTTAAGAATTATATATCAGTTTTTCAGAGTTCAGCTTTTATTCTATCTCTGAAAAATATGGGTAGGATGGTTTTCTTTAGTGTATTATTCCATACACCTATAGCTTTATTGTTGGCTGTAGCGATAAATGCAAAGTTTAAAGGGTATCGTTTTTTTAAAGCAGTATTTTTTGTGCCGACAATATTTCCTTTAACTGCTGTTGGATTATTATGGTATTTCATATTTATGCCTAATGGATCACTAAATCATTTATTAACTAGTATAGGCTTAGAAAGTGTAGTTACAAGTTGGTTGATTAATCCAAGTACCGCAATAAATACAATTATTTTCGTTAATATATGGGCAGGTATCGGATATTATATGGTTATTCTGTTAGCTGGTCTTACTACTATACCTAATGAAGTATATGAAGCAGCTTCTATAGACGGAGCTTCAAGTTTCAAAAAATTCTTTCATGTAACAATTCCTATGTTGAAACCTATTATAAGCATGTGTATATTGATGGATATAATCGGAACAATAAAAGTTTTTGACCTTATATTTGTTATGACGGAAGGTGGTCCAAATGGACTTACTAATCTACCGACAACATTGATGTACTATGAAGCCTTTAGGTATGATAATTATGGTGCAGGTAGTGCTATAGGAGTTATTATATTATTGATTGCACTTGTCCTAACATTAGGTAGCAAATGGATAATGAAAAAAACGGAAGCGTGATGGGGGTGAAGAAATGAAGAAAACAAAGAAATCAAATAGTTCTATGAAAAAAGTTGGAGTATACATTTTCTTGATAATGATGGTGTTAGTATTTATAGGTCCTATGGTGTTTACACTGTTATCATCACTTAAAGGTAATGTAGAGATTTTTGATAATCCATTTGGATTACCTAAGGAATTTTTGATAAGTAATTATATTACAGCTTGGAAAGAAGCGAATATGGGAACTTATTTTCTTAATAGTATTTTAATTTCTGGAGCAACAGTTGGTATATTGGTTTTTGTATCAACTATGGCAGCATATGTGTTAGCAAGATTCAAATTTAGATTGAACAAATTCTTAGGAATATTTTTCTTATTGGGAATGATGATTCCAATGCATACTATACTTGTGCCAGTAGCATATATTATAGGAGCTTTTAATCTGAAAAATAATATTTTCGCCCTTATTTTACTGTATGTAGCTTTTTCATTACCATTTAGTATATTTGTGCTTACATCTTTCATGAAAGGTATAAATGCATCATTAGAAGAGGCTGCAATTATTGACGGAGCAGGTTATTTCCAGATTTATTCTAAAGTAATGTTACCACTTACAGTACCTGCTATTTCAACAGTTTCAATATTTAATTTCTTAGGTGCTTGGAACAATGTATTATTCCCTCTTCTATTCATTAATGATAATAAATTAAAACCTATTTCGTTAGGACTACTTAACTTTAATGGTGAAAGAGGTTCAGAATATGGTCCTTTGATGGCAGCAATAATAATTACTGTTTGTGTACCGTTCATCATATATTTACTATTCCAAGAAAAAGTAGAAAGTGGTTTGGCAGCAGGTGCAATAAAAGGATAGAACGTGTATAATAATAGATGAATATAAGTATAGATAAATTGAATGGAGGGTATTTTATGAAAGATTTAAGATATAGACAAGTACATTTGGATTTTCATACAAGTGAGTATATTCCTAATGTAGCGGTTGATTTTGATCCAGATGAATTCGCAAATACATTGAAAGATGCTCATGTCAATTCAATAACGTGTTTTGCAAGATGTCATCACGGGTATCTATATTATCCATCTAAGGTATGGCCTGAAATGATACATCCTAATTTAACTAAAAAAGATTTGCTGTTACAACAAATAGAAGCCTGTCACAAAGTAGGAATAAAAGCTCCTATTTATACAACTGTTCAATGGGATGGTCATGTAGCAAGGAACCATCCTGAATGGTTGGCAGTAGACGATGAAGGAAAACATATAAACAGCCAAGATGTTGAAGAACCTCATTTCTACTATACGATATGTCTCAACAGTGGATATAGACAATATTTCAAAGATCATCTACAAGATATTATTGATGTGGTAGGTATTGAAAATATAGATGGTTTTTTTATGGATATCCTATTTAAAGTTGATTGCAACTGTCCAAAATGTGTTGAGAAAATGACTAACTTAGGCTTTGATTCAAAAGATAAGACTGATAGAATTTCCTATTCACTTGAAATGCTACATGAATTCAAGACTGAGATAACAGAGTTCATTAGTAAAAGAGTACCTGATGCAAGTATATTCTATAATAGTTCCCATGTTGGACCAGCATTAATAGATAGTTTAAATGAATATACTCATCTTGAATTAGAATCTCTACCAAGTGGAGGTTGGGGATATATGCATTTTCCTACAACTGTCAGATATGCAAGAAACCTAGATAAAGAAATATTAGGTATGACAGGAAAATTCCATACTTATTGGGGAGATTTTCATTCACTTAAAAACAAGGCAGCTCTTGAATTCGAATGTTTTCAAATGCTTGCCCTTAATGCAGGTTGTTCTATAGGTGATCAGCTTGACCCTAGAGGCAGATTATCAGAAGGGGCATATGACTTGATAGGTCATGTTTATAAACAAGTAGAAGAAAAAGAACCATATTGTATAGGGGCTAAGGCATTAACAGAAATAGGGGTTATGACTCCTGAAGAATACTATAAACCAAAAGATCATGACCTAGGACTTCCACCTTCATTAGTTGGAACAGTAAGGATGTTGCAAGAACTATCTTACCAATTTGATATTATCGATAGTAATACTGACTTGCAAAAATATAAACTTATAATTTTACCAGATGATATAGATTATTCAAGTAAACTTGAAAAAACATTGAAAGAATATACAAGTAAAGGTGGAAAGGTAATAGGAAGTTATCATTCATGTCTGGATACTGTGAACGGCAGAAGTGATTTATATGGTGTATCTTATGTGAAAGAATCTCCATATTATAGAGATTTCATATTACCTAATGATACCATTGGAAAAGATCTGTTCCAAGAAGAATATGTTATGTACTTAAGAGGGGCAGAAGTTATATCAGAAGATAGCACAGTACTAATGAACACCATAAAACCATATTTCAATAGAGAAGGTAAAAAATTCTGTTCTCATCAACATACACCTTCTTCAGGTGAAATAGGAAGGCCAGCGGTGACAAGAAAAGATAATATAATATATTTTTCTCATCCAGTATTTAAAATTTATAGACAATACAGTCCTATATGGTGTAGAATTATAGTTAATGATGCAATAAAACTTTTATTAGAAAACAAATATATAGAGCATGATGGACCTTCTACAGTGCTTACAACGATTAATAGACAAAATAATGAAAATAGAGATATCGTTCATGTATTACATTATATCGCAGAGAAAAGAGCGGAGAATCTATATACTATAGAAGATATAATACCACTATCCAATATATCATTTAGAATCTACATTGGAGATAAGAATGTTAAGGATGTATATAATATCTCTAATGAAATCAGTATTGCTTATGATGAAAAAGATGGGTATATCACATTTACAGCTAATAGTATAGAAGGACATGAGGTGTTCTGTATAGAATACAACTAAGATTAGGAGAAATTATATGATTAGTATAAGTGGGGGAAAGGAATGTAGAAACAAGGTAGTTTTTGCATATGATGATAAACCAATCAATATCAAGGGTGTAGAGCAGACATATTACACTTTAGATAGAAGTCTGAATTCAATAAATAATATTTATATTGATAATAATTTTTATGTGATCATAGGTCTAGGAAGCTATAAAGAATTTAATATTAAAAAGATGAAATCCGTTTTAGCTAAAAGTATTAAATGTATGAAAAAGAATAATATGATAAAACTCCATATAAATATCAATTTATTTATAAAACGATATGGTGAAGATTGTTTATTTCATGTAGTGGAAGGTATCAAATTAGGTTCATACGAATTTTATGGATATAAAAAAGATAGAAAAGAATTTAATTATAATGCTTATCTATCTGGAATAAGTGATGACAACACGCAGCATATACAAGAACTGATAATCGAAGCTGAAAATATTGTTGATGGGGTAATATTAGCTAGAGATATGGTTAATGCTCCTGCCAATAAATTAACTCCTGAGCTTTTCTCAGAAGAAGTATTGTCTCTAGGGAGAAAAGCGGGTTTTGTCGTAGATATTCTTGAAGTTGATGCATTGGAAAAACTTAATATGAATGCTTTCTTGACAGTTGGTAAAAGTAGTGGTAATGCACCAAAATTGATTGTCATGAGATATAATGGTGATGATACAAGCGAAAAGGTGACAGGACTTATAGGAAAAGGTGTTACTTGTGATACAGGAGGTTATTGTCTTAAGCCAGGTGAAACAATGGCTGGTATAAAAGGTGATATGGCTGGTGGAGCAGCAGTAGTAGGCGCAATATATGCATTAGCTATGAATAAAGTGAAAGCTAATGTAGTGGGTGTTGTTCCTGCCTGTGAGAACCGTATTTCAAGAGAAAGTTTCATACCGGGAGATGTCATTGATTCTATGTCAGGAAAGACTATAGAAATAATCAATACAGATGCTGAAGGAAGATTGATTCTAGCTGATGCGGTAACGTATGCTATAGAAAAAGAGCATGCTGATAAGGTTATTGATATTGCTACTCTTACAGGTGTGGTAGTTAAAGCATTAGGATTCACAACAGCTGGAGTCTTAAGTAATAATAATGATTTCTTTAATGATTTCAAAAATGCTTATAAAACATCAGGGGAGCAATATTGGAGATTTCCCATATATGATGAATATAGAGACTTAATTAAAAGTGATATAGCTGATATTAAAAATATGGGTACAGATTACTTAGGTACAATAACTGCTGGATTATTCATTGAAAGTTTCGTTAAAGACTATCCATGGATTCATCTTGATATAGCTGGTACTGCATGGGTTAAGCCACCTATTTTTGAATATCAGTCAGAAGGAGCTACTGGAGCAGGAGTAACTACACTCTATTATCTATTTGGAATAGGAGAGAAATGATATGAAATATATTCTTGAGGGTTGTGTAGACTCAGTTGAATCAGCTGTAGAGGCAGAAAAAGGCGGTACTAACCGTATAGAATTGTGTAGTAATCTAATAATAGGAGGGACAACCCCTAGCATTAATCTTTTTCATGTAGTAAGAGAGAAGATTAATATTAAGATCAATGTGCTTGTACGACCTAGATTCGGAGATTTCTGTTATACAGATAATGAATTTGAAATTATCAAAAGAGACATTGAAATGTTTAAGGAAGCTGGTGCTGATGGGGTCGTAATAGGTGTTCTTACCCCAGAGGGTACTTTGGATATAGATAGAGTGAAAGAAATTATGGATATTGCAAAAGGAATGCATGTGACATTACATCGAGCATTCGATATGTGCAAGAATCCATTAGAATCATTAGAGCAAGCAAAAGAATTAGGAATTAATACTATTCTTACATCAGGACAAAAGAATAATTGTTATGAAGGAAGAGAACTTATTAAAGAGCTAGTGTGCAGATCAGATGGTGAAGTTGATATTCTTGTTGGAGGTGGAGTCAAAGCTGACATAATCGAAGACATGGTTTTAGAGACTGGTGCTATTTCTTACCATATGTCAGGTAAAGTAGTTGTTGATAGTTTAATGAAATATAGAACATCGGATGTAAATATGGGTCTGGATTCATTAAGCGAATACACTATATGGCAAACAAGTCGTGAAAACATATCTAGAGTTAAAAATATTCTGGAGGCAATAATCAATAACTCAACCAACCAAATCAAATAATAAATAGAAGAAGGTGTTATATATGTTGTTTTCTAATGAACTCAAGAGAATTATTGATAATGACTTTCAAGAAGTTCTAGAATTAGTAAAATACAAGGAAAAAGAAATACTAACTGGACTTGACAGATGTAGTGAAGAAGAACAAGACTGCATTAAATTCTTATATACATGTATGCCTCTTAGTGATATAGCGAATTATAGTTTTGACATGTATTTGAAATATGTAAAACACAGTCTTTTTTTAAAGGAGAACATATCTTGGTGTGAAAAGATACCAGCTGATATATTTCTTAAATACGTAATGTTCTATCGTGTAAATAATGAAAACATTGAAGATTGTAGAACTACATTCTACAATTGTATCATTGATAGAATAAAAAATAAGAGTATGACTGAATCGGTTACAGAAGTGAATTATTGGTGTCTGGAACAAGCTACATATCAAACTACTGATGAAAGAACAGCTTCTCCATTAACAGTTCTAAGATCAGCTTATGGAAGATGTGGTGAAGAGTCTACTTTTACAGTTACTGCGTTAAGGAGTGTAGGTATTCCTGCAAGACAAGTATATGTACCAAGATGGTCACACTGTGACGATAATCATGCATGGGTAGAGGTATGGTGTGATGGTAAATGGAATTATCTAGGTGCATGTGAACCAGAACCTGTTCTTAATGTTGGATGGTTTACTGCTGCTGCATCAAGGGCAATGCTAATAAACGGTAGAGTATTTACTTCATTTAATAATATAGATATGATAGTTACTGAAGAAGTAATTTCCAAGAATGATAAAGCAGCATTAATCAATAGCCTTGATACATATGCAGATACTAAAAAGTTACAAGTGAAGGTAATAGATTTTAACCATAATCCTATGGAAAAAGTGAAAGTGCGTTTTGAAGTCCTTAATTATGCTGAATTTTTCCCTGTGGCTACAGTTGTTACTGACAAAGAAGGAATAGCAGAAATCACTCTGGGGCTAGGAGATATATATATTCACGCTGTAAAAGATAACAGATATATTAATAGGCTTCTAGACATTAGAAAAACTACTTCTATAATACTTGATTGGAATGAATCCATAACAGATGAAGTAATCACAGAAGATATAGATATATATCCTCCTGTAGATAACATGAGTTATGCAGTCAGATTAACAGAAAGTCAGAAAGAATATGGTAAAAAACGTTTTGAACAATCTAATAATGTAAGAAAAGTAAAAGAAAGTCAATATTATAATAATGATAATATAGATGAATTATTGAAAGACAACAATTATACTATTGAAGTGAAAGATTTTTTTGTTAAATCAAAGGGCAATTATCTAGAAATAAAAGAATTCATCGATAGTGATATAGATAATTGCAATACGCAAGATAAAATCAGATTATTGAGTAGCCTAGTTGATAAAGATTATACGGATATCACATGTGAAAAGTTAAAAGAACATCTAATATATTCAAACGTATATAAAAATAATTTCCAAGAAGATATATTCGTTGATTATATCATGAGTCCTAGGATACACTTTGAAATGATAACTAATTATCGAAAATTCATATTAGACTATTTTGACGAAAAAACAAAGGAAGAATTTATTAATCATCCCATAAAAATATGGGATTATATAGATACTTATATCAATGAGATAGGGAGTATGGAATATAGACCATTGATTACTAATCCAGTCGAATTGATTAGAATGAAAAAGGGTAGTAACTTATCCAAGAAAATTTTATTTGTAGCTATATGCCGTTCACTAGGCATACCTGCTAGAATAGATAAAGAGAACATGGAAATCCAATATTACAATGATAATGAGTTCGTTAATGTTAAATATGTGATACAAAAAGACCTTGTGAAATTGACCATTAATGATGAAGACAACACAAATTGGATATATTGGCTCAACTGGACTATAGGTAAACTTAATAATGGAGTCTATGAAACATTGGATTTTGTTGATAGGAAATGGGTTGATAATAAATTAGTATTAGAATTAGAACCAGGCAACTATCGTATTATCACATCTAATAGAATGCCTAACGGAAGTGTTTTCACTAGGGAATATTGTTTTGTTCTATTTGTTGAAAGAGAGTTAGGTATTTCTTTACGACAAGGCAAATTAGAAGATATGTTCAAGAACATAGAGATAAATGATTTCAGCCTATATGATAGTGATAACAATAAGGTTTTGGCGAAAGATATAATAGATGATAATAAGAATATAGTTATCTGGATTGAAGAGGGAAAAGAACCTACAGAGCATGTTCTTAACGAAATGTTAGAGCATCAAGAGGCATTGAGCAGATTATCTTGTAACATAACTTTTATATTAAGAGATAAACAAGCACTCACAAATAATACTCTTAACAAAACCCTAGAAGCTTTTCCTGATATAAAAATATATTATGATGAAGGAGCTTCTAATGCCGAACCAATCTCAAGAAGGGTATATGTAGATCCAGATAAATTACCATTAATTTTATTAACCAATAACGGACTTAATGTTGTATATGCTTTTAGTGGTTATAATGTTGGATTGTCTGATTTGATAATTAAAATTATTGAAGCTATCTAAAGAAAGATTACTATAATAGAGTTCATTAAGGACTGTTTTCAGTATTTGTGTGATATTAATAGTATCAATGGATATTGAAACAGTTCTTTTTATTCTGATAGAAAAAAAGACTCTATTTAATGATTTTAGGAATTGTATTAAATAGAGTTTGAAATATTAGCATATAGTTAATTCTTTTTTATTGATATAAAATGAATAATTTAATTTTTTATTTCATAATCAGCATCTATAAGCATTTTCTTTACATCATCAACACAATAACCCCTGCTATCTTCAGTGATAGATAGATGATCTCTTGGATTAGCACCATATTCAGCATATAATTGATTAACCCCGCAGATTAAAGTCATAGGTGTAACCTCATGTGCATTCATGGCTCTTTTGGGTTTTGAAGCTATTCGAGAAACTGCTGCAATTTTGGCTAGTTCTCTAGCGGATATTTGTCCTTTATCATATAAAGGAGTACCTTTTACTGGTATTCTTCTCATGACAGCCATAACACTTACATTATTTTCTCTAGCTCTTATGATTTCATCAGCTATTTCTTCATAGCTATGCTCAGGACCTATTGGTTCAACACAATAATATAACTCCAGGTTTTCATGAGCAATTGCTGCTAGTGTTTTTAATCTTTTTTCTGGTTTGATATCTGTATCAATACCTTCTCTTAATCTATGAATATGATAAACACCAGTAAATCCAACTTTTTTTAATTCTTTTGCTGTGTCAACGTCAAAATCCCCTATGTTAGCTACTAATCTTACACCTTCTGGAAGAATTCTCTTAACTTCTGAGCCTATCTTTAGATAATCTTCCATTGGATAATCTGCAGTAGTCATCAAGAATAGGTCATTTATGCCTTTTTTAACTAAGTCTCTTATTTCAAATAAAACTTCATCTGCTGATTTTTTCCAAGTGCTATCTAGAGAATAGTGATTAGCGCCCATTGAACAGAATTTACAGTTTGCTGAGCATGGTTCGGCATTTAAACCTATCTGTGCAAATATTATTCCTTTGTTTTGAAATTCATTTCTAGTCAATTCATTTGCTTTATTCAGAATGGAATAAAAGTCTTTTGAATTCATATTCACATTCAATAACTGTACTATTTCGTTCTTATCTAGTACTTCTTCTTTTTCTAATAGCTGTGTTATGTAATTGCCATCCATAATTTCACCTCTCAATAAATTTTATTATGTATATATTTTACTTCAATTGAAAATATAACTATGTAAATATATTAGGGTTATTTGTAATTTTTTATTTGGTTTTGTATATATGTAAATAGGTGTTTGGTTTTTATAGGATAAAGGGAAAATTGGATTAATGAAATTTAAAACTTTACTGATAAAAAATTAAAAATGAAAATTTAAAATTTGTATATGGATTGTATGTATTTTGATTTTTGATATAATTTAAAATAAATAGAAAAATATAAATTATTGAATTATAAAATTAAATATGATATTATTGTTTTTGATATTATTTTGCATCATTCCTATAGACACATATTAACTGCAATTTACTGAAAATAATGCTTGAACAAAATAAAATATAAGGAGAACAATTAATGAAAAGAATTTTTGGGGTATTATTAATTTTTATGATGAGTATTTTAACTTTACCAACTTCTGTATATGCGGAAACAGAATATGCATATTCATTAGGACATAATTTTGGAAAGGATTTGTGGTACGTTGAAGATTATGAAGGGGATTTTACAATGAATGTGGATTATGCCAGCAGAGTATATGCAAAGATGGGATATACATCTTATAAAGCTTATAATCCTACTTATACATACCTTAGAGGAGATAATCCAGCTGGTGATGATATATTAGGAAGTGCAGTTGTATTTATTAATGGCCATGCATGTCATAATAATATCATATTAGGGGATACGATTGATGATGAAGACCATAAATGTGGTGTGTATGAGGGCGAAGATTTTAAATCATATAATGGATATACATATGCAGGATTGGAAGGACGAGATCTTAGTAAGACAAAATTAATATCTTTTGTTGGATGTGATACTGCTAGTAGAACCCATAATTTATGTAGTGTAGCTCTATCAAATGGGGCAACTACTGTAATAGGGTTTGATGACAATATTCACTCAAGAAATACAGGAGGACCTTATTGGTTACAATGCTTTCATAATGCGCTTTATAACGGTTCTAGTATACAGGAAGCTGTTAATTTAGCTTCTATTGCTTCACCTGAGTCAGATTTAGGAACAGATATAGTTATTAAAGGTGATGAAAATCTTGTTTTACATTATACTAGATCAAAATTATCTGATGAACATGGTATGTTGAAATCACAAGATACAATAATGAACTCTAAAGAAACTGATTTCAGTATAGATCATGATATCAATAATCTAAAATCTATAGAAGGAGAATTAGATTATAATATTGAAAATGAAGGTAGTATAAATAAAGAATACATATTGAATAGTTTAGGTAAAATCAATGAGGATTCTAATCTTGAAAAATATAAGCTGACTTCTAATGAATACAAAAAGGGAACAGGTAATGGTTTAGTTAAGATAACATACTATATTGATGATATAAAAACATCCGATCAAACAGTTATCATAGTCAACAATAATAAATTACAATATGCCTCTAATAAACTAGGTTTTGATAAGAAAGAACCAGTTAATGAAAATGATATTATTATAATGAGAGACAAGTTTTTAGAGGGTGTTGATATAAAAGAGATAAGTAATAAAATGAATGATCGTTTTGTTAATGCTAAGATAATTGAAGAAGTAAATGAATTTTATTATGATTACTCTACAGATAAACTGTATTATGTTATTGATAAGATTTTTTCATATCCAGATTCAGAGGGTATGAAATTTATTGAAACTCAAAAAATTGAAGTGAATTAGTAGAAAGAAGCTTTAATTATAGTGAAATATATACTAAGATTATTAGTTTGATTCAAAAGCTGACTATATGCCAGCTTTTTTTTGCATGTATTATATATGTATAGTATCATCTATTTTTATCTTTCAGTACTTCTTTTGTAATTTTTATTTCAGTTTAATTATCACATTTATTTCACGTTAATAATTTCACGAAAACGTATTATATAATACATAATATGCCAATGTAATATATTTACTTCATAATCTATATTTGTACAAAATATACTAAAATTCTCTTTTTATCAGTCTGATTTATAACTGATTACCTAATAAAGTCTAGACTATATAGCCTATATTGTGTTGATAAATGTTGATTCATAGTATTTATTTTGAATTTTTTTGTTTTTATCTACTAATTTCGACAATTTATTCACAAACAATATTATATAATATACAAAAAAGGAGGATTATTATGAAAATAAGAAAAATTTTTACTAGTTGCTTAGCATTAGTACTATTACTTATGTTATGCCCAAAAAACGTGTTAGCTTATCAACCTGCTTCTCATTATGTTCTTATGCAAGAAACTATGAAAAGCCTACCAGAAGGTAGCCTAATTAAAAGTGCTATGGAAAAATATCCAGATATAGCAGCTTGGGGAGCCAATGGTCCTGATCTACCATTAATTCAACCAAGACAGGTTCTTGGATATTCACCTTGGTCTGATAGATTTCATTATTTTAAGATTGGAAGCTTTGCTAAGAATTTATTACAAGATGCTCTAGCAGCAAAAGATATGAAGAGAATATCATTTGCTGCTGGATGGCTTACTCATGTATGTGGCGATTACGCTTGTCATGGAATATTTGTAAATCCTGAATCCGGACTATATTTGATTGATCCATCTGGACGTGATTTACATATGAGTCTTGAATCAGCTGCTGATCCATATCTATGGGTCAATAAAGGTGGTTTCGACAGTTCTGATTACTCAGATGGTATATCCGATTGTTTTGCTGAAGTAACAGATATTCCTTTTGATACTTTCAATACAAGTGTACAGAATATATATGGTTCTTGTCCTTCTACATTAGAAGAGAAATCATGGTGCTATACTCTTATGACAGGTCTTAAAACAGGTGTAGGTTATAAGTATCAGACTTATGAAGAAGCTAACGATTTTCTATCTGAGAATAATAGAAGAGAGAGATTAGAAAATTCTTTTGATTCAGCTCATGCTCATGTTGTTAAGTTATTAACCGAGGCAGAGCAAGGAGATTATAGTGGATTCACTGATCGTTGGAATATTGATGTAGGTCTTGATAATAATCCTATAAGTTCATTAACTGTTACAGTACATACTGGTAATGAAAAAAGAGGTTTGCTACATAGTGAATGGGCTGGTACTGATGATGATGTATACTTTGGTATTGAGACCAAGGATGGAGAAACAAAAGAATGGTTATTAGATAAAGAAGGATATAATGATTTTGAAGTTGACGATATTGACGAATATTACCTATATAATGGTACAGATATTCATCCTGATGATATAAGTAATATTTATATAAAAAAAATTACAAAACATGGCGGTATTGGTGGTGACTGGTATTTAGAGAATTTAGATGTCAACATCAATGGTCATTCAGCTTATAACAGTGACATCAAATCTTGGATTGATGAGGATAATTCTACTTGGAAAGATAGTGTTGATTTCAGTAACATGGATTTAGATACTGAACCAATAGAATAAATTAAGTTCATAAAATAAAAATTGAGTATTACTTTATAGATACAAAAAATGAAAACTATACACTGAATTTATTAGGTGTATAAGAAGTAATAAATTACAAAATATTAGACAAGGAGCATACATCATATGAGAAAATTAAGTAATTCTTTATTAGTGTTTTTGTTAATGTTCATTTCGTTGTTTATAACAGCTTTTTCTTCACAAGTGAATGCAGAACCATCATCTACATCATTTATACTGGATAGTGAAGGTAATCCTTTGTTAACTGGTAAAAAGTATTATTTAGTACCTGCAGGTGGTCATCTTTCTGTAGATAATGATATCGAAAAAAATTATAGCAGGGGTATCAAAAAGGAAAGTTATTGGTTTACTGATTATCCTGCATTATCTACTAATGGATTAGGTGATCCTATACAAGTATTTTATAAAGGTAAAGATACTGTAGGTGAAAGCATATCATCAGGTTATGATGTTCGTTTCAAGTTCGCTGGTGATGATGAATATTTTGATTTCATTAATGGTAATGGTTGGGGTTGGGTTAGTCTGGATAGTTCACCAGATGGTGGTGTAGCACAGCTTATCAAATCACCTACTACCAATAAAGTTTTTATAAGATGTGCAAAAGTAACAAGGAATTATGATGGTTTCGGCAGGATGTGTGATTGGTATCAAGCTGAAAAAACTATTACTTCTTATGCATGGTTTGATTTAGAGCATTTATTATTTCAGAGTACTCTATGGTTGAAGACTAATTTTTTTGTTAGTCCATGGAGTCCTGGTGCTTGGGTATTTATTCCAGTTTAAAATAATTAAATAGATATAAAAATTCATGTATAAGGTAATTAACATATTAAAATGTTTATTGAATATCTAAAAAATATTTTTCTGCAATCTAAGAATTCTTAAAAAAATCATATGGTCTATTAATACTTAATAATAATAGTCCATATGATTGATATAATGAATTAATAAGTTATTATCTATTTTTATTAATAAGTTCTGTAAATTCTGTTATATCATTAAGTATTTTAAATGTATTATCTTGTAGTACCATATCTTTTGATAATCCCGTTTTAAATGACTGTCTTAACTTACTTATGGATAAATCAATGTTATTACAATGAGCATATGCTCTTGCAGCATTGAAATAAAACCAAAATTTATTATTATTATTACATATTCTAGAAATATTAACTTTTTCACTATTAATCTCTATTAGTTCAAAGGCTTTTTCATATAATTTTGAAGACTGTTTATAATTTGCATTACAATAATTATCGTATGCATGAACTAAGTAATTATCAAAACTATTAAACCAACCAAAAAAAGGAGCAAAATTCTTTAATAACTTAAACCCAACTTTTTCAGCTGTTTTACGAGAGCCTATATTGGATTCAAAACAACGCCACCCTATATGGTCGATCCCTATAGATAAACAGTGTTTCACACATGCAGATACTACTATTGAAGCAAATCCTTTACGTCTATAGTCTTCGTCGGTTTCAATTCCTATTTCACATCTGTTGCTTATTACATAATCCGCTAAACACCAGCTTACTATATTTTGACCTGTTATAATGCAAAAACCAAAACCATTATTCAAAAAATCTTCTTGATTTAACCATCCCTCAGTTGAAGTCCATTCAATGATTTTCTCGATATTCTTTAAATCTTTTCGGTTTAATAATTCAGCATCAATTTTCTTTAATAAGTATCCTTCTGGTAACTCAACTTTAATATTAGATCTTTCTGTATCAAATTGATAATATCTCCAATTAATTCTACTAACATAATGTTGTCCAAATATATTTTTGATTTCCTCTTCCCATGAATCCATATCGCTAAAATGTATATAAAAGTCCAAACAATCTGTCTCAACCATGGAGCTACATATATCATTCAAAATATATTTGGATAGATTTTCATTAAAGGTCTTGTTGGTTGCTTTACCAGTTATATAGAAATTATGTTGATTATTATATATACATGCTGTTTGTGGGTTCTTTTCATCATCAACAAATATTAGACCACTTTTTTTTTCGATTGTTGAAATGATTTCTAGATAATAATTCATGTGGCTATATAATTTTTTGACTTTATAGTAATCTTCTTTTTCCAATTTTAAAAACACTAAATAATTCCACCTTTCAATTATAGGTGGAAAATGTCTTGTTTCTAAACACTTACCACCCTTTTGATTTGAAGTCCATTTTTCACTATATATTCAACTCCTTTCGAATAAATTTCTTATATCTATGGATTTTAGATATTATTTATATATAGGACTATCGTCGAATTAAATTAAACTATGTATTTTGAAGTGCTATATATAATATAATGAGTGTATCAAATTTAACTAAAGATTTCAATAAATATCTAAGGCATAAATCTCTTTTATACTTATAATTTTCTGTAAAATAAAGGTGTATAAAGTTAAAATAAATAAAGACCATATCATAATAAACAATATATATTATGATATAGTCCTATATAAATATCTGTAATAAAAATTTTATCGTATCAAATACTTTGCGACCTAATTATTCAGCAAATTGTAAAGCAATCTCCATCATCTTAGTGAAAGCATTCTGACGTTCTTCACTGCTAGTTTCTTCTTTTGTTTCAATATTATCTGAAACAGTTAAGATACATGAAGCTTTTTTGTCAGATACTTTTGCGTTAGCGAATAAAGCGAATGATTCCATTTCTGCAGCAAGACAACCATATTCATCTCTATATTTTTTATATGCGTCAAAATCGCCGTTATAGAATACGTCTGAAGAATGTATACGTCCTTTAACAATAGGAATGTTAAGTTCTTTTGCGTAATTTTCAATCTGTTCATTAAGCTCTTTTGATGATTCTATAACATCTTTGTCATAACCATTCTGAACTTTTGCATATGTTGATTGAGACCAAGATTCTTCTACTAGAAGTACATCATATAATTTCAAGTCTTTTGTGTAAGCACCGCATGAACCTATACGAATGATATTTTCTACATCATAGAAATTAAATAATTCATAAGAATAGATACCTATACTTGGCATACCCATGCCTGAACCCATAACAGAAATACGTTTACCTTTATAATTTCCAGTGAATCCGAACATATTACGAACATGATTAAATTGTACAACATCTGTAAGATAAGTATCTGCAATAAATTTAGCACGTAAAGGGTCACCTGGCATTAAAACAGTTTTAGCTATTAGATTTTTATCTTTACATTCAATATGTGGTGTTGGTATACTCATAAATTTTCTCCTTTACAATATAAATTTTTTAACATAATAAGTAGTTGCTACTCATATATGTTAGTCTTATGAATAAACCGTTTAGTTTATTCAGTTATATTATATCATTATACTTATCTCGTAACAAATAGACTAGGACAAATGTCTGATTAAATATAATCTTAATTTGGAACAACTTTTATTCCGAGAAAAAGAAATAATATAAGTGCAAAAATAGCAGTGATGAATATTCCTTGAAGCAAAGATTTGGCCATTCCTTTTTTCCATTCCTTAGAAATTTTTTTTACAGCTTCAGCTTCATTCAGATTTAGTTCAATAAGATTCAAAGGTAATTTTTTTTGTATTAATTGAAGTTCGTTATTACAATCATCACATACTTTAATATGTTCTTCAATTAATTCCTTGCTTTTGTCGCTGCAAATACCATCAATGTATAATGGTAATAAATCTTTTATTATTTCACAATCTATTTTCATTTTAACCCCTCCTGTAATTGTTTTTTTGCTCGATAAAAAATAAGTCGTGCCCAACTATCTGATTTATTGAATAGTTCTCCTATCTGAGAAAATGGTAACTCAACAAAAATTCTTAAAGTAAATATTTCTTTATATGGTTCTTTCAGATTATGAAGTAAATTGTGTAAATTTCTTAAGGTTTCTTTATCAAGATAGCTTTTCTCTAAATCAAAAGGAGTATCATAAGATATTTCTGAATCAGGTATAATTTTTTTCTGCTTCTGGTATAAAGTAAAATATGTATTTTTTGCTATTTGGCATAGCCATACATATAATTTGCATTTACCATTGAATTTGTTAATATTCTGCATGGCTTTAAAAAAAGTCTCTTGAGTAACTTCTTCTGCTATTGTTTCATTTCTACATAGAGATAATACATATTTATATACATGGATAAAATATTGTTTGTATATTTCTTCAAAATCAATCACCATTTCACCTCCATATATATGACTAATGATTATAGCAAACGTTTCATTTGAATTTATTTTTTATACATGTAGTGTAACACTATGCTGTTAGTTGTCAATTTAAATATGATTTAATGCATTAAATTATAAAATTTCGAAAAAAGTTATTGGCATTTGCCAATAATGGGTATATAATAGAGAGGAAGAATAAAATAATTAATGGAATTGTTATTCGTATAAGATTACCATTATAATAGGAAATGGAAGGAGTTAAGAAAAATGAAAATATGTATATCAAGTACAGTAGACAATATTAACGGTATGACAGATGGCAGGTTTGGAAGATGTCCATTCTATGCAATCTATGATGACGCTACTAAAGAATATGAATTTGTAGCTAATGATGGAGCTAAGGAAGCTCAAGGTGCAGGATTAAAAGCTGCGCAACAAGTAGTTGATAACGGTGTAGAAGTTGTCATAACAGGTAATGTAGGACCTAACGCCATGAGAGTGCTGGAATCAGGTAATATTAAGATATATAAAATATTAGGAGATAAAGTAAAAGAACAAGTAGATTACTATAATGAAGGTAAATTAATTAGTATCAGTAAACCAGGTGCATCACATATGGGTATCAGATAATTTAACTATAAATATTATGAGAAAAAGAGGAATTTGTTATGCAGATCGCAGTTCTAAGTGGCAAGGGCGGTACTGGTAAGACAACTGTATCCACTAATCTTGCTAAATTGATTAATGTAAGATATATTGATTGTGATGTTGAAGAACCTAATGGATTCATCTTTCTAAAACCAGAAGGTATTAAAAGTCAAGAAGTCAGCATTCCTGTTCCTTATGTTGATGAAGATAAATGTACACACTGTAAGAAATGTATAGATATATGTCAGTTCAATGCGCTAGTCCATACTAATAAGGTTATTCTTTTTGAAAAATTATGCCATGGATGTGGAGCTTGTAGAGCAGTGTGTCCTACTATGGCTATTACCGAGAAAGATAGACCCATTGGTAAGATAGAAGTAGGCTATAATGGAGATATGGAATGTCTAGGTGGTACACTTAATGTTACTGAACCAATGGCAGGACCTATTATAAGTAAGCTAAAGAGTATGATAGATGACAAGACTACAATTTTAGATTGTTCTCCTGGTAGTTCATGTAATGTAGTAAAACCTTTATTAGGTGTTGATTATGCAGTATTAGTTACTGAACCTACAGAATTTGGTTTACATGATCTGAAAATTGCAGTAGAATTAGTACGTAAGATGGATATACCTTTTGGAGTCGTTATAAATAGGTTGTCACAAGAAGATAATACCACTTCTAGGTACTTGAAAGATGAAAATATTAATATTGTTGGAACTATTCCTTTTGATAGGAATATTGCAGTTATGTATTCTAAAGGTGAACTTCTGATAAATGATGATAAATATAAAAAGCTGTTCACTGACATAACCCACAACATTGAGGAGGCTATAGGATGCAGCTTGTAATAATAAGTGGAAAAGGTGGAACTGGTAAAACTACTGTTGCAGCATCATTTGCCTATCTTAGTGAAAACAGTATAAAATGTGATTGTGATGTGGATGCTTCTAATCTTCATATTGTATTAGGCGGCGAAGATATTAAAAGTGAACCATATTTAGGTGCTAAGGTAGCACATGTTGATAAGGATAAGTGTACTCTATGTAGAGCTTGTGAAGATATGTGTAGATATGACGCTATAAAAGATGGTGTAGTCGCTGAACTAAAATGTGAAGGATGTGCAGCATGTACAGTAGTATGTCCTAATAATGCAATTACTATGGAAGATGAAGTTACAGGTGATACTATTATAACTAAATCAAGTACAGGTATATTGTCAAGAGCTCAAATGATTGTAGGTGCTGAAGGTTCAGGTAAACTTGTAACTGACGTCAGGAAAAATGCACTTGATTACGGCACTAAAGATGATTTCTATTTATTAGATGGTACTCCAGGAGTTGGATGTGCTGTATTGGCATCAGTAACTGGTTGTGATATGGCTTTGATGATAGTTGAACCAAGTCAATCAGGACTTAATGATTTCAAGAGAGTACTTTCGGTAGTAGAATATTTTGAGATCAAACCATTAGTATGTATTAATAAATATGATATTAATGAAGATGTAACAGCTGACATAGTTGATTTCTGTAAGGATAAAAACATTGACTTGATTGGAAAGATACCATTTGATTCAACAGTTGAAAAATCAATAAACGAATTAAAACCTATTGTTGTATATGATGATAGTATAGCAGGAAAAGAAATCAAAAAAATATGGAAAACAGTAAATAGTTATTTATAATTACAATATAAAATTAATAGAATAATCAAGGAGGATTTTTATATGAAGATAGCTATAGCAAAAGAAGGTAATGCAGTGTCAGGACATTTTGGATATTGTGAAGGTTTCCAAGTGTATGACGTAGAAAATAATGAGATCAAGGGTGATTCATTTTTACCTAATCCAGGTCATCGTCCAGGATTCTTACCTAAGTTTCTTGGAGAAAAAAATGTTAATGTTATAATAGCTGGAGGAATGGGTTCAACAGCTCAACAACTTTTTGGAGAAAATAATATAGAAGTAGTTGTTGGAGCTTCAGGTCAAATTGGCGATGTTATCAAAACATATGTAGATGGTAAGCTTAGTTCTACAGGTAGTGTTTGTCATGACCATTCATATCATGATCAAGAATGTGAAGATTAATTATATCTAAAATAAATATAAGGAATTAAAAATTTATATGTTAAAATAGAACTAATAACAAATCAATAGGAAAGTTGATTCAATATATATGGATAGCAAAGGTAGAAATATATTCTCCTCACTCTACGTTAATCTAATAGATAAAAGTCTTTGCTATCCATTATTAGTATGAACTATTGATTAAAATTATTAATATATAGGTGATATTATGGAAAATAAGATATTGATGATAGAAAAATTATTAAACGAAAAAGATATAAAACTAACCTCTAGAAGAAGAGCGGTTCTAGAAGTCTTTTTGAACCAAAAAGATCATGTTAGAGTAGAGGATATATATGATTTACTAAAACATACTGGTATTGGTTTTGCAACAGTATATAGAACTGTAGAATTGTTGACTAAAGCAAATATAATTAATGAAATAATGATTGATAAAGTTAATTATTATGAATTAAGGGCTTTTAGTGAGAAATGTATGCATATCCATTTTAAGTGTAAAAAATGTAAGAGAGTATTTGATTGCAATGATCCTAAGCTTGGGGTTGATATTATTAAACTGAGAAATTATACTGAAGAACTATATGGTGTGCATGTTGATAAGTTAACATTTGTAATGCAGGGTGTATGTAATGAATGTAAAGATAAAGAAGAGTAGGATAGAATTGAGAAAATATAATATGCCTATACAATGATTAGGAAAAGGGGCATTAAATAATCATCATATAGACATAGTAAAAATATATATAAATTTAGTTACTAGTGTATTTATTCCTTGACTTCTCTGTTCAAGTTAAGTGAATCAATATTAAAGATTCTGATAGCGTCATTAACAGAAGTTTCTACAGCTAATTTACCGTATTTATCCACTTCTTTTTTATCTTTAGCACCATGTGACAGTGAAGTAGGACCACATATACATCCACCTTCGCAAGCCATACCTTCAAGAAAATTACCTTGTAAACGATTAAATTTCGCAAGTTTTAGATTCTTAGAACATTCTGTAAGTCCATCACATATGATAGGCTTAATATCTACGTCTAGATTATTGGTTTCAACAACATGTTTAATGGCATCTGTAACGCCTCCTGATCTAGCGAATATCCTTCCAAAATATGAAGCATTGTCAAGAATACCTTCCTCACATTCTTCAACATTTATACCATGAGCATCAAACAATGCCTGTAATTCTTCAAATGTAAGAACATAATCGACTTCACCTTTCAAGTCCGGTTCATTGATTTCTGATTTCTTAGCAGTACAAGGACCTATAAAAATTGTTTTGGCAGTTTTGTCAGTATGTTTAATTAGCTGTGAGGTAGCTATCATAGGGGATACCGCAGTAGATATATGTTCAATAAGTTCAGGATAATTTTTCTTGATATAAGTAACAAAAGCTGGACAGCAAGAAGTTGTCATCCATTCCTTTTCTTCTAATTCTTGTGCTACTTGAGTACTTTCGTAATATGCAATTATATCTGCTCCAAGTGCCACTTCAACAACATTATGAAATCCAAGTTTTTTGATTCCGGTTATCACTTGTTCAATTTTTGCATATGTAAACTGACTTGATATAGCAGGTGCAATCATAGCATAGACTTTATAATTTTGGTTATTGTTAGATTCTTGAATCAGTCTAATTACGTCTACGATAGAAGATCTATCCATAATAGCTCCAAATGGACATTGATATACACAAGCACCACAGCTTATGCAGTTATCATAGTTAATAGAAGCTTTTTTTGTATCAGGATCAATGCTTATAGCATCTGCTTTGCAAGCTTTTACACATGGTCTTTGAACTTCAATGATGGCATTATAAGGACATGCTTTAGCACATCTACCACATTCTTTACATTTATCGGTATCTATATGAGCTTTTTGTCCAGAAAATTCAATCGCATCAAATGGGCAGGCTTCCTTACATTTATGTGCAATACATCCTCTACAGGCTTCCGTAACAGAATATTTCTGTATTGGACAACTGTCACAAGCGATATCCAATACTTGAATTGTATTAGTATTATCAGGGGTTCCACCTAGAGCTAATTTGACTCTCTCTGTTATTATTGCTCTTTCTTTATATATACAACATCTAGTATCTGGCTTAGGACCAGGTATAATTCTATTTGGTATATCTAGTATATCTTTTTCTAATGAATTGTTTAGTGCAGATGAAGCTACTTCTTTTAATACTTTATATTTTAACAATTGCACATTGTTTTCAAATTTTCTCATTGTTTTCCTCCTAGTTGTGAAACAGTATATATATTAAGTTCTATACGGTATCTATACATAGGTTATAGTTACTTCTTTACCTATATTTTCAAGTACATGTGCTAGTTCTCCTACAATCTTAAGCTTGATGTTAAGACTAGTAGGGAAATTAGGATTTTGATGAGCTGGATTAACAGCTTTACCTACCCAGAAATGTACATGGGTACATTCATTTATTAAGAAGTTGGCAAGTCTGCTGGCTCCGTTATTATCATTAAGGTAAGCAGCCTTGGTAGTAAAATCTTCTTTCGAGTAAGTTCTGAGTAGTTCAAGTGTTTGTTTTAGAGTAAGAACTCCCTCGGTAACTAGATCAATACCATCCATATAAGCCATAGGAGGGACATCCTTTGACATCGTATCTATGTCAACATTAATTTCTTTGTGTAATTCTCTAGCTGCTATGTTTGCGGTTGTTCCACCGCAGATCACTTTCTTACCAGTACTTTTTGTGAATTTATTTATAACCCATTTATCCATATCTTTATCTTCAGGAGGGCCTGTAAATAAATCGATATTCTCTTTTTCTCGAACCCTGATATTCATTATAGTCGTATCATCACCTGGATGATCTTCGTAAAGATTATTGCAGACTCCAATAAAATTACCACTAATATTTCGTGATGTTTTTTCTACTTTTGATAAATCACGTAGATAATCATTAATATTATCCCATTGCCAGCCAAGGTTAAGAAGCGCTCCGACACCTGCGTGTACTGCACCATCACTTATAACTGAGATATTATCTCCAACCATTAATTTAAAATTACTTTCCAAAATGGTTTTGCCATTAATATCTAGTTTCCGTTTATTGAGTGCCAAATCTTTTCCATTACGATATATAAATATAGGAGGGTTGTCATACTCTGCTAAATAGACTTCACCGGAATCCTCAATTTTGATTATAGTGAAGGTAGAGTATGCAAGTTTCCTTACTTGACACTCAGGAAGGGTATTAACGATAGTGTCAACTGTATCAGTAATACTTGCTCCTTCTTTTAACATTGTCGCTGCTATTTTGGCAGTTAGTGTAGCTAATATATTAGCTTTTACACCACTGCCTAAACCGTCAGATAGGACAGCTATAACACTATTATCTGTACGTATTATTTCTACTTTATCTCCACAGAGCTGTTCTCCATATTTATTGATGCTATTATGAAAAATATCAATAAAATATTTCACTTAGTAACACCTTCCTCGCCTAAAACGACTTGTTGTAATTTCATTAAAGTGATTTTTGTTTCAGCGGTGGTTTCACCTAAAAGACTAGCTATTTCCTGAGCAACACGCATTTGTTTTACAATTACATTATCAGCAGCTTCTAAAGTGTTTTTCTTAAGATGAATAAGCTCTTTGTTTTTCTTTTCCAATTTTGAAACGTCATATAGTATAGCCATTATTAAATTCTGTTTAGGTAGAAATAATATGGTTTCATTTACAGTTATATTATAATTTTTGAAATGGACTCTTTTGTTAACGATATTTTGTTTCGTTTCCATTACTTGTCTGAAATCGCTATCATCTAAATATGTGGATAGAGCATTACCTTTTGATAAATTTGAATTAATCAAAAATGCGCTTTCGCAAGCTGGATTCACATCAATAATATTAAGGTTTTCATCTAGCAACAAGATGATATTAGGTGTGCTTTCAAATATTAAATTAGAGAGTTTTTCTGCTTTGCTTCTCATATAAGGTATACACATTTCAGGTTGGGACATACCTTCGAAAACAGCTTGAGCTTTTTCACGACATGTATTGTATCCACAAGCACCACAATTAAGTTCATCTGATTTATCGTATTTCCCAATGGATTTTAATATTTCAGTGATTTCTTCTTCTGTAGCTATTTTTTTAGTAACTTTTTTATTAGTGAAAACTCTGTTATATACTCTTCTATTATTTAATGTATAATCTTCAGATTCTTTATCTTCTAAATAATCATCAACATGAAGTTGTCTTATATATACATTTTCACTGTCCTTACTTACGGCAGGACCGTTAATACAGCCATTAGCACATATATTTGCTTCAATAAATAGATTTTCTATATTATCGGTAGTTAAAGTTTCAAATAAGTCTTTACAGTCTTCAATACCTGAAACACTTACAGAACGATATCCATTGGCTGTAATGTCATCTTCAATACCTTTTAAAATACCGCCTTCTAAGGGGTATCTTTGTCCATAAGACGAAGCGGATGAATCTAAATATGCATCTTCCAGATCATTAAGTTTTATGCCTTCTTCTGCTAACCAAGTATCTAATTCCTCAAAAGAAAGTATAGCATCTATATCACCTGTTTCTTGATATCCAAAAGCTTCACATC
The DNA here is from genome assembly GCF_027923465.1 of Vallitalea longa. Taxonomy (NCBI): domain Bacteria; kingdom Bacillati; phylum Bacillota; class Clostridia; order Lachnospirales; family Vallitaleaceae; genus Vallitalea; species Vallitalea longa. The sequence continues at coordinate 59,248 of NZ_BRLB01000011.1, read as the reverse complement.
TTTTGGAAATACATGGACCAACAAATGTTATAAATGAGTTCTGTCCATATTTTTCTTTCAGTAGTATACTGTGAGCTATCATAGGAGAAACCACAGGTAGCAGATAAGGTAATAATTCAGGGTAATATCGTTGAATTAGTAAATTAACTGAAGGACAACAAGAAGTAATAAGATTTTTTTTGTCATTGTGGTTATCCATATATTCTTTATAGAGATCACTAACTATTTCTGCGCCTATGGCAGTTTCCTCAATAATTTCGAAACCAAGTGCACGTAGAGCAGCTATTAGTTTCTTTGGTTTTTTATATATACCGCTATAAGAGGGTGCTAGTGTAACAATCATTTTCTTAGTGCTTTGCATAGAATTTTTTATTTTGTTTAAATCACTTTTTATATTTCTAGCGTTCTGGGGACAGACTACAAAACATTGTCCACATCCAATACAATGATCTTCCATAATTTGGGCTTGATCATCAACTATTTTAATTGCTTTTACATGGCAGTTTCTTACACATTTATAACAATTTTTACAGTTAGCAGGTAAAAAATCCATTATTTTCATAGCAAAAGCCTCCTTGCCTTGATTATAATTTAGTTAATATTTCATTGTTGAAAAAATCTTCTGTAGTAGAAGGACTAACAGAATAAATGTTATCATCAACTTTTACAGATACAGCTTGAGTACATCTTCCTAAACAGAATGCACCTTTTATCTCAACTTTATCTTCTAATGATTGATCTTTAACTAATTCTTGGAGCTTTGAAATGACCGAATATGATCCTTTTAGATGGCACGCACTACCTATACAAATATTAATTGTTAACATTTTAACCACTCCTTTTGTGAAATTAATTATTTGAAACTTACAAATTTTATTATACTAATTAAGAAAAAATTTCATTGTTAAACTAAATTTTAAAATATATAAATATTGATTTTATAACATTTTAACGAAATTAAGAATAGATTACTATAAGTTTTTATAATCAAGTTAATCATTATAATCAATAGTAGTATGTTCATATATATATTAACAAAAATTAAAAAAAAGTCAATGATTTTGTTAATAAATTAACAAAAAATATTAACCAAAAATAACAATAAATTATTTCTAATATCTATAGCATTTAATAAACTATAATATTAAAAGTTAGTAGAATTGATATATTATGGAAAAATACTAAAAAAAATATTATAATGACATTGATTAATTGTAATATTGATAATAATTGTGTGTAAATCAATAAATAACACCATAATGTTTGGATATATATTATTATAGACATAAAAAAATCTTTGGTATATAATTATGATGTTATTGATATTACTATTTTAAGTAATTAAGCGATAATAAAGGTGGAGTGTACTAATGAAAAAAACATTGCTAATAATTGTTATAATTATAGGTGTAATAATAGGAGGCTATAAGATATATGAAATTAATGACAGTAAGCAAACAAAAGAATCCACAAAGGCTGAAATTCCTACTATAGACAAAGAAAACGAAACGAGGGATATGGATAATCCGAATGATGATATGGAACTATACTTTATTGAACCAATAAAAATAACAGACAGTAATACTATCATAAATACTTTATCACAGAATAATTGGAGTAAAGAGTGTTTAGATTCTTTATTGGGTGATTATGATAATATTATATCCAGACCTACTGATTTATGTGCTGGAGGTACAGTCATGTTTTACAGAACATATAATAATGAAGGTTTAAAAGTTCAATTTACCAGTAATGAAAATTATAACCATATATATAGTTTGATATTTAATGATGAATATAAGGATAAAATAATAGGTGATATTGATATGAATTCATCATTTGAAGATATTATATCAATGTATGATGCTCCTCATTTTATTAATGAAGAAGTTGGTTTGATAGGGTATAAATGTGAAGATTTCTATATGTTTTTCATAGGGAAAGATAAGCTACAAGAAATATCATTCTATTCAAGAATAGATTATGATGAAACAAGTATAGAAAAAGCAATTATGGCTTATGAAAAAACAGGTATGACAGATGAATTTACCAATATGATATGGGATGATTATGATTATACAGCAGGTGAATCGGGACTAATTTTTTATGATTATGATAGTAGAGGTGTCGTTGCGAGTTTAGATGTAGCAGATAACAATATGAAAGTTACAATCTATGGTAATTTTATTGGGAATATAACAGATGAAATATCACTTCCTACTGATGCTCATAAGATAACTAAGATGAAGGATGAACTTAAAAATAGAGGTATAGAAATCTTATTGGAAGAAGATCTGGTTTATAATTGTGAACTAGAAAGGTTAAAAGAATATGATGAGTTGAAAGGTGAACTTGTTGATGAATACGGTGAAAAGTCACCTGATGGAAATATGTTATTATTGAATGCTTTTTCGATGTATACTGGAAATAGAATAAAAATATATGATGAGACTCAAGAGAATCTATTTGTTGAATTATGGGGTGTAGACAACTATGGTTGGATAAACGATAGGTATCTGATATATACTCAAGCTATGGATGAGATGCTTTTTGGTGAAGGAAATAATAAATATGGTATATTTATCTATGATTGTTTAGAAAAGAAAGAAATCAGTGTAGTTAGCTTTGAGGAGCGTGAGGCTATATTTCTGACATCATGGGATAAAAATACTATTGGCTACAATATTGAAGAGGAAAATTCTTCAAAAGAATATACACTAGAATACACATTTGATGAAGAAGGTAATATATCTATAGGGAAGGTCAAACAATATAAGAAATAAAAATGGTATAAATATATATTTCTTTTTCTTATAAAACAGTGTATAATATAATAAATCAATAAGCGTGCTTAGCACGCTTTTTACATGTAAATACTGGAAGGAGAATATAATTGATTACAGTTACTGGACTAGAACTACAATTTGGAACTAAAAAACTTTTTAAGGATGTCAATGTAAAATTTACACCAGGTAATTGCTATGGGGTGATAGGAGCTAATGGTGCTGGAAAATCCACCTTTTTAAAAATATTATCTGGAGAGATAGAGCCAACTATGGGTGAAGTAAGTATTACCCCTGGAGAAAGACTTGCAGTTCTGAAACAAGATCACTTCGAATTTGATGAATGTGTTGTATTGGATACTGTTGTGATGGGGCATAAAAGACTTTATGATATAAGAATAGAAAAAGATGCACTCTATATGAAAGAAGATTTCAGTGAGGAAGATGGAAAACAGGCTTCAGAATTAGAAGCTGAATTCGCAGAATTAGATGGCTGGGAAGCTGATACTAATGCTGAAAGACTATTAATGGGACTTGGAATAGAAAAAGATCTTCATTACAAAACAATGAAAGAATTAAAAGGTAGTGAAAAGGTCAAGGTTTTATTAGCTCAAGCATTATTCGGAGAACCTGATATCCTATTACTTGATGAGCCTACTAACCATATTGATTTTAAAGCTATTGCATGGTTGGAAGAGTTTCTTATCAATTATGAAAAAACGGTTATAGTAGTTTCACATGATAGACACTTTCTTAATAAAGTGTGTACCAATATGTTAGACATCGACTTTGGTAAAGCTAAATTATTTGTCGGAAACTATGATTTCTGGTATGAATCAAGTCAACTTGCATTAAAACTTATCAATGACCAGAACAAAAAGAAAGAAGAGAAGATAAAAGAATTACAGTCTTTCATAGCTAGATTTAGTTCAAATGCATCTAAGGCAAAACAAGCTACATCAAGGAAAAAATTACTTGATAAAATAACTATTGATGATATTCAACCATCTTCTAGAAGATATCCATTTGTTGGGTTCAATCCAGAAAGAGAAGCAGGAAAAGATATCTTGATGGTAGAGGGATTAAGTAAAACAATTGATGGAATTAAAGTACTTAATAATGTTACTTTTACTGTTGGAAAAGGGGACAAGATTGTCATACTTGGAAAGAATGAAATTGCAAGAACAACGTTATTTAAGATATTGATGGGTGAAATGGAACCAGACGAAGGAACGTATAAATGGGGTGTCACTACAAAGAGAGATTGTCTTCCTAAAGATAATTCAAAATATTTTAATGATGTTGATACTAATTTAATAGATTGGTTAAGACAATTTTCAGAGGAAAAGGCAGAATCATTTATTAGAGGGTTCCTAGGGAAAATGTTATTTTCTGGAGATGAACCATTAAAAATGGCAAAGGTACTATCGGGTGGAGAAAAGGTAAGATGTATGTTTTCCAAGTTAATGTTATCAGGTGCTAATGTAATGATGTTAGATGAACCTACTAACCATCTTGACCTTGAATCGATTCAAGCAGTTAATAATGGACTTATTGCTTTTTCTGGTACTTTACTATTTACGTCCCATGACCATAAGTTCATACAAACCATTGCTGATAGAGTTATTGAAATAACACCAAAGGGTGTTTTTGATAAGAAAGTAACTTTTGACGAATATATAGAAGATGAAGAAATATCCAAGAGTCTAAAAGATATGTATAGATAATATATCTTTTATTGTTATAAAATGATACAATAGTGTTAATGATAATATAATAACTAGTGTTCTTACCTTTAGTATAATATAAAATATAATTATTTTGTAAAGCTAATTGAGTTAAAGTAGAACATTAAGAAAGACAAATGAAGCAGGTGACTTATGATAAAATTAGGGAAAATGCAGTTGTTAACAGTGAAAAGATTATCCCCTATAGGAATATTCTTAACGGATAGCGACGAGCCAAAAGAAAATAAAGGTTTTATTACCGATCATTATTTAGAAGAGAAAAAAGACAAACAAAAAGAAGAAATACTTTTACCAAAAAAGCAGGTACCCGAAGGTATTAAAGTTGGAAATCAGCTTGAGGTTTTTGTATACAAAGATTCAAAAGATAGACCAATAGCAACAACTAGAAAACCTAAGCTTATGCTTGGTGATTTAGTTGCATTAAGAGTAGTTCAACAAACCAAGATTGGTGCTTTTTTGGACTGGGGACTAGAGAGAGATTTATTTCTACCATTTAGAGAGCAGACAGATAAGATTCACCTTAATAATGAATATTTAGTATCATTATATATTGATAAAAGCGATAGACTATGTGCTACTATGGATGTATACAAACATTTATCTAGTGATTCGCCTTACAAGAAAGAAGATACAGTAAAAGGTATAGTTATTAGTGTGAAAGAGGGAATGGGTGCTTTTGTAGCTGTTGATAACAAGTACAATGGATTAATTCCTCAAAATGAATTATTCAACAATATTAAATGTGGAGATATGATTGAAGGAAGAGTGACCAAAGTTAGAGAAGATGGTAAACTCAATATTAGTGTAAGGCAAAAGGCATATATACAAATGAACTCCGATTCCAAAAAAATCTTAGATAAATTAAATGAGAATAATGGTAAACTAAATCTTAATGATAAGAGTTCTCCAGATAAAATAAAATCAGAATTGAATATGAGTAAAAATGCCTTCAAAAGAGCAGTTGGTAGATTGCTAAAAGAGGGTAAGATAAAATTCGTTGATAAAGGTATAGAGAAAAAATAAAATAATAAGCGCTGTAAGTCAAGTTTATACTTGTATTTACAGCGCTTAAATAATGTTTATCTAGAAAAATTCCATCATATCATTAATATCTTCAGTAGCATTCTGTATAGCTTGTTCTTTCCCAACAGAATCATCGTCTACCCCGTCTACAAGAATCTTATCGAATTTTTTGATTCCCAAAAATTTAAATATATCGTGTAAATAATTAGGTCCGTGATTCATAATAGGAGATATGAAGAATGGTATTTTGGCTCCTGACGATTGGATATAGATCATTTTTCTTTTTTTATCGCCTAGCAATCCAGATACCTTGTTATTAACTGAATCAATGTTGATGACTTTTTTATCTTGTATGATACAGTCCAAATATTGTTTCAACATAGATGGGAAGAATATACTCCACATTGGCGCAGCAATAACATATTTGTCTGCTCTTAAGAATTGGTCACATAGAGTGTTTATTTGGTTAACTTGACCTTTTTCTTCATCAGTAAGTTTATCATATTCTTCACCACTAACAATAGTAGCTCTTGAAGTAAATATTTTATAATTGATTCTTGGAATATTTGCTTCGTATAGGTCTAATTCTTCTATAGTATCATCTGGATAGAACTCTTTATACTTATTAATAAAAATTCGACCGACTGTTTTACTGGTTGATAACTCTTCTGGCTTAGAATTAACTGTGATATATAATAGTGTAGCCATATAAATCTCTCCTTTTGTTATTTAAAAATATGTTGCTAATTGTATATTACTATTTTTAGCCCTATTATATAGTTTGATGATTTTTATGGTAAATTAAACATTTTTATTTAATATTATAATAAGTTATATTTGTTAGGTATTGTTAGTAGGTGTTTTTAAGAAAAGAATAGTTGATAATTAATTTGAAATTATATATATTAGATATATAGAATCAAGTTATAGGAGGATGAATTATATGAAAATAGTTGTTTTAGATGGATATACAGAAAATCCAGGAGACCTTAGCTGGGAAAAACTAAAGAAATTAGGAGAACTAACAGTATATGATAGAACTTCAATAGAAGATAATGAGGAAATAATTAAAAGAATTGGCAATGCAGAAATTATCATAACTAATAAAACATCCATTAACAAAACCGTACTAGATGTATGTACCAACATTAGATATATCGGGGTATTGGCAACTGGATATAATGTAGTGGATTACAAGGTTGCTAAGGACAAAAATATACCTGTATGTAATATACCGACTTATGGTACGGATGCTGTTGGTCAGTATGCAATAGCTTTATTGTTAGAAATATGTCACCATATAGGTCATCACTCAGAAGCTGTAAAATCAGGAAAATGGGAAAAATGTGAAGATTTTTGTTTCTGGGATTATCCTCTTATTGAACTTGCTGGAAAGACTATGGGAATAATAGGTTATGGACGTATAGGTCAGACAACTGGAAAATTAGCACAGGCATTAGGAATGAACGTTCTTGCTTATGATACTAATAAAAATACAGATTTGGAATGTGAGACCATGAAGTATACAGATTTGGATGAACTATATATTGAATCTGATGTTATAGCATTGCATTGTCCATTATTCCCTGAGACAGAAGGTATGATTAATAAAGAATCTATAAGTAAAATGAAAGACGGAGTAATTATAATAAACAATTCTAGAGGACAGTTAATTGTAGAAGAAGATTTATGTGATGCACTTAATTCTGGCAAAGTGTATGCAGCTGGAGTCGATACGGTATCAACAGAACCAATTAAAGGGAATAATCCTTTGTTGGAAGCAAAGAATTGTCTTATAACTCCTCATATATCTTGGGCGCCAAAAGAGAGTAGACAAAGACTTATGGATATTGCGGTTAATAATGTAAAATCATTTTTGGATGGTAAACCAATGAACGTTATAAATATGTGATGCAGACTATATTAACTCATGTTAATATAGTAATTTTTCTATCAATAAGTTGTGGGGAAATAGTAAGATGAGTCTATTATGAATACATGAGTTTTATTGATAGATAAATACATTTATAATAAAACATATTCAATATATAAACTTGTATAATGATAATAATTAGAGGTTTATTTTGTGACGAATTAATAGTGTCATAGATAATTTTATTAGACTGTTATTTTATATGAATTTGTTTTATAAAGTTAAAGTAATCTACTAAATATTAATTTGCATGATATAATCTGTATAAATCTAATAAAGTACTGATGTTTTTGAAGCGAAAACAAAAAGCATTAAAAATGATAAAAAGCCCTAAAAAAGTATTTGACTCGCGGACATAATCTACATATAATGAGGATGTAATAAACTTTATTTAGGGGGATAGAAATGTGGAGAACAACAAAAATATTAAAAAGGCAATAAGTGTAGAAGGACTTGTAGCAATATTAATTATTGGAGTTTTTTTTACTTATCTGTGCAGTATAATGGGTGTTGTCAATATGTTCAACACTTTAATAAGCACAGCTCATGATTTACTTATTAACACAGTATTTTTTATTATGGGCATAACAGTATTAGCTGGAGCATTTGGCTCTGTCTTATCAGAATTTGGAATCATTTCAATTCTTAATAGGCTTTTATCGTTTCTGATGAAGCCATTGTATAAGATGCCAGGTGCAGCAATATTAGGAGTTGTAACTACATATTTATCAGATAATCCTGCTATTATTACTTTAGCTAATGATAAGGGATTTCGAAGGTATTTTAAGAAGTATCAATTACCTGCACTTACTAATATAGGTACAGCATTTGGAATGGGACTTGTTGTGACATCTTTTATGATAGCACAGAAATCTCCTGTAGGAGAAAGTTTTGTTGCTCCTGCTCTAATAGGTAATATTGGAGCAGTTATTGGAAGTATCGTAAGTGTACGTATTATGCTTTATTTTACAAAAAAAGAATACGGCGTAGAAGAAATGGCAGATGGAGTCAGTGACAAATCTTTTAACATTCTAAAATGCCGTGAAATAAGGGAAGGAAATGTGGGTTCTAGGCTTCTTGAATCATTGCTTGAGGGGGGGAAATCAGGTGTCGATTTGGGGCTTTCTATTATTCCAGGAGTGCTTATCATTTGTTCTATAGTCATGATGTTAACAAATGGTCCTTCAGTAGCAGGAGTATATACCGGTGGACCAGGTGAAGGTGTAGGTTTATTTACATATTTAGCAGATAAATTGGATTTCATATTATATCCAATGTTTGGATTCAGTTCATATGAAGCTGTTTCAGTCCCAATAACTTCATTGGGTTCAGTTGGTGCAGCTATAGGATTAGTGCCAAAGTTAGTAAAGCAAGGACTTGCGGGAGGTAATGATATAGCTGTTTTCACAGCTATGGGAATGTGTTGGAGTGGTTATTTGAGTACTCATGTAGCAATGATGGATAGCCTAAAATGTAGAAAGTTAACAGGAAAAGCAATCATTAGCCACACTTTTGGAGGGCTGGCAGCAGGTATTTCAGCTCACTGGATATATGTTATATGGATGAATATATTATAGATAAAAGCATTTATTGGTAATTAAGTTGAAATAATATTGTGGAATGTTACAAATCTAAGGAATCATTTTATAGTGAATGGTTCTTTTTTTTGTCATGTTGTATCAATATAGTAAATATATACAAATCAAATAAAAATATTCTATATTATATTTGTTTGTAGTATAATATTTTCACCACAAAAATAAAAATATTAAATGTTATGTAAAAAACTAACATGTTTTTCGTAGTATTTACTTTGTATAATTATATTATTAATATATTACGAGAGAGAGGTATAATTATGATTGAAAATCCTATACTACCAGGTTTTAATCCTGATCCAAGTATTATATGTGTTGGTGATATCTATTATATAGCAACGTCTACATTCGAATGGTTTCCCGGAATTCCTATATACAAATCAAAAGACTTGAAGAACTGGAAGTTAGTGAATCACGCTGTCAAAAAAACTTCACAAGTCAATCTAAAAGGCATTGATTCCGCATTAGGCATATGGGCACCGGCATTATCCTACGATGAAAGTACGAAGAAGTTCTATTTGTGCTTTTCTGTTGTATCAGGAGCCATGAATAACAATTTTGATGTTGATAATTATGTTATTGAGACAGAGGATATAGAAAAGGAATGGTCGGAACCTGTATATCTTAATAGTTCTGGATTCGATCCTGCAATGTTTCATGATGATGATGGAAGAAAATGGGTTGTTAATCTGGAATGGGATTTTCGTGAAGGCTATGAACATCCTGGTGCAATAGTTATTGAAGAATACAATCCTATTACCAAGACTTTGGTCGGAGGCAGTAGAGTAATCTCACGTGGCGGTACTGACAGAGGTTGCCTTGAAGGACCTCAGTTATATAAAAGAGGGAAATACTATTATCTCATTACCGCTGAAGGGGGAACAGGATACGGACATTGTGTAGCTATATTACGTTCAACTAATGTTTTAGGTCCATATGAGAGTTATGAACATAATCCTATAATCACATCACAGCCTGTTGATTTTAATGAACGTGGTATAGAAAATTCCGCTAAGCCACATCATTATAATCCTGATAGCTATCTACAGAAATCAGGTCATGGAAATATAGTTGAGACTCAGACAGGGGAAGTATATATGTCCCATCTATGTTCCAGACCCATTGGAGAATTATGTTCTGTATTAGGAAGAGAAACTGCGATTCAGAAATGCATATGGACAGATGATGATTGGATAAAGTTGGATTCAGAAGATAATCTTGCTAAGAGATTCGTTGTAGAACCTAATCTTACAGAACATAAATGGATGACTGGAAGTGATACGGACCATTTTGACAGTACCAAGCTGGATATGGATTACTATACATTAAGAGAACCAATATCCAAATCATGGCTCAGTCTGGAAAAAGACAGTTTCTTGAGTATAAGGGGCCGTCAGACTATGTTTTCCAGATATGACCAAAGTCTTGTAGCCAAAAGAGTAAAATCATTTAATTTTACTGCTGAAACACATATGTACTTTGAACCGGATAACTTCTTACAGATGGCCGGGTTAACCAACTACTATAATAATAACAGTTTCTATTATCTACGCTTATATTATAGTGAATCATTGGGAAGTATGGTACTAGGAATAATGGCTTCTATTGATGGGCATAAAAAAGAGTATCTGGATTCTAGAGTAAAGGTATTAAATGTAAAAAATGGTATATTTTTGAAATGTGAAATAGAACAAACCGTGTTACAATATTATTACTCATTTGGAAATAATGATTGGATAGAAATTGGTCCCAAGTTGGATTATCTGGTTCTATCCGACGAACATGCAAAAGGTTTTACTGGCTCGTTTGTTGGGTTATCTGTTCAAGATATGTATAAACGTAAGAAATGGGCAGATTTTGATTATTTCATCTATAAGGACCTATAGAATCAATTGAAGAGGTGGGAGCAGGTGTTTAGAAAAACTATGATTAGAGAAAAGTTGTTAATATCATATATCATCATTATCATATTTGTCATATTGGCTGTTGGATTAGTCAATTATGAAATTACTTCTGAAGGTCTGGAAAAAGACCTTCTCTCATACTCTGATAAATATTTGATAGAATTAAGTAAAAATGTGGAAAGCAAGATAGAAGACCTGAATTCGGATCTGTTCAATGCATTGAAAGATTCCAAGCTGTTGCAATACAATGTTTTCAATGATCTCATGTCTTTGAGTAGTAATAAAGATGATGTGAAACTGCGTGAGTTCAATAAACGATGTGCCAGTATCTTGGCTTCGAATATGTATCTGGAATCTATGATGATCATGGACTTAGATCATAATGTCTATTATCAGAGCTATTCCAATTACGGTACCAGCAAGGAAGAATTGAATGATATATTAAATGATAAATTAGAGAAATATACTGTTCTTAGAAGGATAGATGAAGATTCATTCGCTATTGTAAAACCAATGATAGATATCAATAATTCCAGATTCATTGGATATGTGGCTTTTGAATTGAGACAAGATTATTTCCTTAATCAATTGAACAGGGCAACGGCTAAGGGTGAATGGGAAATCGTACTGCTTGATGAAAGAAACAACTTATTATCAAGTACCAATGAATCAGCGAACGGTCAACTGGATTTCATAAAAGATAATTATAATATAAATGGCATAGTGCAGCGTTCTTATCAACATGAGGGAAAACAATATATATTTAACACTCTTGCATCTCCAAAAGGGTATATACGAGTAATGAACATCATTCCGGCAAAAGTCATATCAGAGAGTTCATATAAATTATTGAAAACCATTTTATGGGCTAGTCTCTTCGTTCTACTGGCTGCACTATTATTTGCGTTAGGGTTCAGCAGAGGTATAACCAGAAATATGGGTATATTGATTCAGAAGATAAAACAATTATCAAAAGGAGATTTTACCACTAAGATAAACATAAAAACCAATGATGAAGTGGGTATGATTGCAGATGAATTCAATCATATGACATCTGAAATCCAAGCACTCATCAATGAAGTATATCTTGAACAATTGTCGAAGGAAAAAGCACAGAGACAAGCCATAGAGTTTGAATACTCTGCATTACGGGCTAAGATTAATCCTCACTTCATCTATAACGTACTTGAAGGGATTAATAGTATGGCTAAGATACAAGGGAATAATTCCATTAGTGAAGTGACTTGCTTGTTAGCTGAATTATTAAGGGATTCCCTACAAGATGACAGGGTATATATTTTTTTGGAAGATGAACTTGATTATATTGATAAATTTCTAGGACTCAAGATGCTTATGAGAAACAATAAGTTCGAAGTCAGAAAAGAGATCGATGAAATACTATTAGGTGCTAGAGTACCACGCTTCATTCTACAGCCTATAGTTGAGAATGCCATAAAACATGGTATAGATAAGATAACTACAAAAGGTGTAATCATAATCAAATGTTTCTTGAAAGAGGACAATCTATGTCTTCAAGTCTTGGATAATGGAAGAGGAATAGAAAAACATAAAGAACTTGTTGATAAAATAGAAAAAGGGACATGGAAGAACACTAAGATAGGGCTAAAAAGTATTGATAAGAGATTGAAGTTCTTGTATGGAAAAAACTACGGAGCTAAGTTAACTTATGATAATGATTATACCAAGGTTGAGATAATTATGCCTTATATTACAAGTATAGAAGAGGGAGATGAGAATGGTGTACAAATTAGCGATAGTTGATGATGAACCATTGATTCAAGAATCTATTAAACAGAGTATCCGGTGGGATGAACTAAAATGTAATGTAGTGTTGACTGCATCTGAGGTGATTTCGGTTTTTCAATATCTAGAGAACAATGAATTGGACATTATTCTATTGGATATAAATATGCCTGAAATGGATGGGTTGACTTTTGCTGAGAAGATAAAGGATATGGGTTATGATATAAAAATAATAATCATATCAGCTTATCAAGATTTCACGCATGTTAAAAATGCTTTTAGATTGGGTGTAGTAGATTATATAGCGAAGCCAATACGAAATGAAGAAGTTATTTCAATAGTAAAAAAAACAGTTGAGGTAATTGATAAGGAAAAAGAAGCAGAACAGCTTCAAGTATTAAGGGAACAAGAAAGACAAATGCTGGATGACTACTTCAAGCAATCCAAACAACTTGTTCAAAATAACCTTTTGACTAGCTTCATAAAAGGCAATGGAGGCAACAATGATCTAGAGAAAATCATTGAAGTCATACCTAAAAAGACTAAGGGCTTTTCTGCTATAGTTATAAAACAACTTTGTAAATTGGAACATACGGTAATTAATAAGAAATATTTACTGGATTATTTCAACAAGACCAACAAACACCATAATTACAGAATCAGGACTACTGTAATAGATGATAATGTAGTTTTGATAGTTTTTTTTACAAAAAAACTCAAAGAGTATTCAACAAGAGAGATTCTAAAGAATATTTGCCATTCTTTTCTGGATTATATCAAGAATTGGGAATATGTTTACGTATATATAGGAGTCAGTTCCTATTATAGTAAGATCGACCAATTAAGCCAGTCATATATGAATGCTCTGCATGTAGCTGAAAATCAATTCTTTACGAGTAAAGATAAAATAAGCTTTGAAGATGGTTCTAAAAACGACCGATACTACAAATTTTCCATTATCCATGATTTAGATTCTTTTTATAATGTATTAGAAGAATGCAGTGATTCCAATTCCACAGATAAAGTGAAGAAAAAATTATCACAACTATTCAATGAAATATCCAAATACTGCAATAACAATGTAGATCTAGCCAGGTCATTGATAACAGAAGTGTGTATTACCATTGTAAGATTCTATGTGAGCAAAAATGATAAAATGCAGGATGGATTTTCTGTAAGCAATATAATAGAAGACATCGATATGATTGAGAACATGGACAAAGCAGAAAATTATGTTTTTGATGTATTGAAGAGACTTACTGAAAAAGATAATAACGATTATTCTCCTATAATTCAATCAGCTATTGTATATATTAAACAAAATTACAATAAGAACATCTCTTTGGATATCTTAAGTAACCATTTGTGTATTAATCCCAGTTATTTAAGTAGACTCATGAAAAAAGAGACCAACAAAAACTTCAGTGAGATTGTACTGGACACTAGACTAAGTGCATCCAAGAAGCTTTTGAGAGATCCTAAATTAAGGCTTAACGAAATTGCTGTACTGGTTGGATATAAAGACTATGCTTATTTCTACCAAGTGTTCAAGAAAAGCATAGGGATCACGCCTATGGATTATAGAAAAAACAAGAAAATCATATAGAAATTCTATTAAGTCAAAATATATAATGTTTTGTAAAAAATAACGTATTTTTTTTACTAATTCCATAATGTATACTTTAGTTACCTTAACGAAAGGTGTTAAAAAACACAGAAAGGGAGAAGAATATGAAAAGGATTTTAGTATTATTACTAGCTTTAGTATTAACTTTAGGAGTTGCTACAGGATGTGGTAATCAAGGTTCAAAAGAGGAAACAGATGGTAGTGAATCAAACGATAAGATAACTGAATCAGATTCAGATTCTGAAGACCAAGTAGTATTAACAATATTCCACCATATGGGTGAAGAACCAAAAAGACAAGCGTTACAAGGATTAGCTGATGCATATACCAAGATGCATCCAGAAGTAACATTTGATATCCAATCAATTGATTACGGTCAATACAGTTCTATTCTAAAAACTAAAATATCTGCTAACGAATCACCAGACATCATTTTCAGAAGACCTAAGAGTCTGCCTGAACTTGTAGAAGCTGGACATATCATGGATATATCTGACCAAGATTATATCAATAACATGGAAGAGGCAGCATTACCATGTTTGACAATTGATGGTAAAGTATATGGAGTCGTACTAGATGTTACAGCAATCGGTGTATTCTACAACAAAGACGTATTTGACAAATTAGGTCTTGAAGTACCAACAACTTTGGATGATTACAATAAAGTCATTGCAACATTGGAAGAAAATGATATCCTTCCTTTTGCACGTGGATACAAAGACTCATGGACTGCACAGATGGAATTCCAATCAGACCAATTCTATGTGTTGAAAGACGATCCTAATTTCTTTGGAGCTATCGCAAGTGGAGAGAAGAAATTCAGTGACTATCCACAAGTTGCAGAATCTCTAGAAAGATGGAAAGAAAGACTTAACCATGGTAATAAAGACATATTCGGAACACCTGACCAAAGAGCAGTTGAAATGGTAGCAACAGGTGAAGCAGGCATGTTGAATCAAGGCTTCTGGTCTTTATCATCATTACAAGAAATTAGTCCTGATACAGAATTCGGTTTCTTTGCACCACCTATCTCTAATGATGGAGAACCTCAACTTCATGCATTTGGTGATGATGGATTCATGATTAGTGAAACAAGTAAGCATAAAGATATCGCCAACGATTTCTTCGCTTTCATGATGTCAGAAGAAGGAGCTAAGATATGGGCTGATGTTTCAGGTCAAATATCTTATGTGAAAAATGCTGAACTAGCTAATGAGTCATTGGCAGCTAAAAATCTGTTAGACTATATTGCATCTGGTAATACTTTCGGACAAGAGGATGCAGCAACATTCAGTGGACAAATGGATGCTACATACAAAGAATATCAAGAGTTGTTCCCAGCTGTGAAGGATACTCAGTCAGTTGAAGATTTCATTGCAGAACTTGATGCACAGTTCGACGCTATACGTTAAAGATATATTAATAAAGGTTGGGTGACTTGCCTGACCTTTATTCTTTATAACACTTATTAGAAAGGAGCAAAATTTTGAAACTAAAACGTAAAATTAAAAATGATGCTTGGAAAATCTGTTTTTTGGCTCCTGCTGTGATTTTATTTATCTACATCGTTGGAGAACCATTTTTCAGAGGCTTTTTATACTCATTTACAGACTGGAATGGTGTAACTAAGACCTATAATATTGTGAATTTTGACAATTATATTAAGTTTTTTAAAGACCCATCGGTATTATTACCTATAAAAAACTCAATTTACTATACAGCGATTACAGTAGTCGTAAACAATCTGGTTGGATTGGGATTGGCACTACTGCTGAACAAGACATACAAAGGAACTAAAATATATCGTACAGTATTTTTCATTCCTTTCGTAATAAGTTTCGTACTTGCAGGATTTCTATGGTCATATATGTATTCTGATGTAATAGGTAGCATATTCAATATCTCTAGCTTATTAGGAAATCCTAAGACAGTTATTCCAGCTATAGCAGGTATATCTTTATGGAGAGATGCGGGTTATGTAATGGTAATTTACCTTGCTGCACTTCAAGCTATACCAAAAGATTACTATGAAGCTGCTAAGATGGATGGTGCTAGTGTATTGGGAACATTCAGATATGTTACTCTACCTAACTTGATACCTGCGTTTTCCATTAATATAGCTCTATTCTTAGGATGGGGAATCAAAGTATTCGATTATGTCATGGCTGCAACAGGTGGTGGACCAGGTAAGTCATCAGAGACTTTGGCATTATACGTCTACAAATACACTTTCAACTATAACAAAGTAGGTTACGGACAGACAGTTGCCATCTACATGATGATATTGGTATTCGTTTTGGCAGGATCGGCAGCAAGATTTTTCAGGAAACGTGAGGTGGAGATGTAATGATTCAAGCAAAAAGTAAAATGTCATATAAACAGAAGGAATTATTTAAAAAGATAGGATTTTATGTTGTAACCAATATATTAATGATTATATTCTTATCTCCACTATATATTTCTATAGTCTATTCATTCAAAACCAAGAGTGAAATAGCTTACACTGGTCTTAGTTGGCCGAAAGTCTTCCATTTCGAGAATTATCTGGAAGCAATAAAACTCTCAAATTTCATGAATGCAGCTAAAAACAGTTTGATAGTAACCGTTGGTGTCGTGTTGATAGTTACATTTACCTGTTCCATGGCAGCATATGTTATTGCAAGAAACAAAGGAAAAATATATTCGGCTATGTATTATATAGCACTTGCAGCTATTCTTATTCCTTTTCAAGTTGTAATGCTACCATTATACAAAACCATATCTAATGCTGGTTTGATGAATACTAATCTTGGATTGATATTGGCTATTTCGGGATTCCAGATTGGATATAATGTATTCATCTATACAGGATTCATCAAGACTGTACCTATTGATATAGAAGAGGCGGCATATATTGATGGATGTAGTAAGTTCAAAACTTTTTGGAGTATAGTATTTCCTTTATTGAAACCAATTGTATCAACGTCAATAATATTGAACGCTTTGACTGCATGGAATGAATTCCCTATATCATTGATAATCGCTCAGAAAGATGTTGCTAAGACTATTCCGTTGAGTCAATACTTCTTCTTCGGTCAGTATAGTTCAGAACTTAATTTGGCTTTCGCATCATTTACTATGGCAATGATACCAATTATTATATTATATTTGATTCTACAAAAATACATTATAGGAGGCCTCATGGCAGGAGGCGTAAAAGGTTAATAGTATTTTGCTATTAACTTTTTGATAGGAGGATAATTATGACTTTTAGATGGGGCATTATCGGCACTGGCTTTATTGCAGGAGAATTCGTAGGCGGTAACAGACATGTAGAAAACAGTGAAATAGCAGGTGTCGCTTCTCTTAATATGGAACTGGCAAAAGAATTCTGTAATGAATACGCATGTGGGAAACCATATCCAAGTGCAGAAGAGTTGGTTCTGGATGATAGTATAGACGGAATATATATAGCAACGCCTAACCAATTTCATTATGAGTATATGAAATTGGCTTTATCCCACAATAAGCATGTGTATTGTGAAAAACCAATTACTATGAAGTTGGATAGGTTGTTGGAAGTAAAGAAAATGGCAGAAGATAAGAATCTATTATTGCTTGAAGGCTTATGGACCAATTTTTTACCAGCTTTCAAAGAAGTGAAAAGATTAATTGATGAAGATGTCATTGGTCATATCAGTCTCATAGAATCTGACTTCGGTTTTTATAGTGATTACGATGAAAAGAGTAGATTATATAACAAGAAGCTTGGTGGAGGAGCCTTATTGGATGTAGGTGTATATGTTATTGCAATGGCAACTAATTTCTATAAAGGATATCCATCCCAAATAACAGCTATATCATCTATGGGGCCAAGTGGTGTGGACCATAAGACGTCAATGATATTATCTTATGATAAGAATGAACATGCGAATCTGACTGCAGCGATTGATGTGGAGACTCGTCAACAATTAGTCCTTAACGGTACTAAAGGAAGAATAATTCTAGATGAATTCTGGCGTGCGCAAAGTTATGATATACAGATGTATACTGGAGATACAACCAAGAAGCATGTCGAGTGTCCTTTTAGAGGTAACGGACATGAGTACATTATTGAATCATTCATTGATACTATTCACCACGGAAAATATGTCAATGATATATTTCCTATCCAACAATCAGTCCTAATACAAGAAATCATGAAAGATGTTATGGAGAAAGTTGGTTTATCTTATTAGAGGGGGGTATAACAATGATATTTGACCTTATATTAGATGAAAAGGCGGAAAAGAAACGGAAAACAAAAGGAACGAATAATGATTCCATATGGATGTGGTATCCTAATCAACGTGTAGCTCACCTGCATAGAATCAAAGTCCAACAATCCATTGAAAGATTCAGGTATATAGGATACCCAGGTAGTTTCAGACAACCTGTATATCACTCTTATTATAGAAAACACATTGTTATTGATAAGGATACTGTAATAAATTGGCATGGTCTGGGTGGACGTGTACGAATGAACATTAATGGTCATGAACATGACATAACAACTAGTACAGCTGTTCTTACAAAAGGTGAAAATACACTTCTGGTAAGTATTGATTTCAGTGATACCTTACCAGCACTACATGTTGACAGTGACAATAAAGAACTTCTTACTGGTTGGTTGGTGTCTATTGATAGAAATTCTTGGGTATCAGTAGAATCTATGAAGGAATTCAATGATCTGTCCAGTGACCCACTTACTGGAATTGAAGACGAATATGTGATTAAGCCTGATAAGATAGAAGAATCACATAATGCTCACATAGATGATGATAATATTATAATCAAGAAAGATGGATATGTAATTATAGATTTTCATTATTATGAGATTGGTTATGTTACATTTATCGCAAAGGGTAAAGGGCGTATCAATATATATGTGGGTCAATCCAAAGAAGAAGTATTTAATATAGCAGAAGAGGATTTTGAGCAGAGACAAATTGATTGGAAAGAGTTAACAGAAGATTATGAGAAGATTACTGGATGCACACACGCAACTAAATATGTTCTGATTAAGGCAAGTGAGTATGTAGAGTTAAAAGATATCAGATTCAATGCATATGTTACTCCTGTTGAATATATGGGTTCTTTTGATTGCAGTGACCAAGAACTGAATGACATATGGTATATGGGTTGCGCCACGGTACATTCATGTATGCATGATTTTTTCTTGGATACTATCTATAGGGATTCTCTTCCATGGGCACTAGATGGCGTTGGAGCCATGATTGCCTCAGATGCAGTATTCATGGACAGTAAAACTAGAAGACAGCAGATAATCTCTCAGCTTATGCCGCATAATTCAACTAAGGAAGATCTTGGAGTTGTTTATCTGGATTTTCAATTATATACGATTCTGGGATTTGAATGTGACTATACGGCAACGGGTGACTTGGAATTTTTGTTGAAATATAAAGAAGATATATATAGAACTGTAGACATATATTGTGAAATATTGGATAATAGAGGTTTTCTATCTTCTGAGAATGCTCTAGGAATGAGTTTCTTCCCTGATTGGGGAGTTAATGAAAGCCATGGACCCGATGTATTGGGAACTCCTACATATGCCCAGATGATATTCATGCATGTGCTTGAATTTGTTGCAGATGTTGCGGACAAGGCTGGTGATAAGGAGAAAAAATCAATATATGATGATTTGGCTATGTCATTAAGAAATAATATAATCAATATGTTTTGGGATGATGAACGTAAATTATTTATTAATGGTTTCGACAGGAACGGCAATGTTGATAATCATGTTTCTATATACGCACAAGCCTTTGGAGTATTATATGACTTGGTCTCTGATTCGGATTACAAGAGTATCCATAAGGCTATGGTAGAAACTAGGAAAGTCCGTAGAAATCTAAGCATCAACTTTGCATGGGAAATGATGGCTATAGCTAAACTGGGACAACATGAAGATGTGACCAATTATCTAAAAGACATGATTTTGCCTATAATATCATCAGGAGATGTAAGAATACATGAAGACATCAATTTTGATAAAGAGAGAACACTATCTTTTTATGGAAGAAAGTTCGGTAAAAGCTTATGTCATTCAGTTATGGGAGCAGCTCCTGTAATAGGAATCAACTATGGTATAGTGGGAATTGTGCCAGATAAAGATTTTAATACATTTAGATACCACCCACATAAGTCTCAGTTAGAATGGATAGATGCTGTTATACCAGCTAATGACGGACTAGTTAAGATTAAACAAAAACAAGACATGATAACTGTTGAAACAGTGGGTGAAGTATGTGTAAGATTGATAGATTGTTCTACACAAGAAGGAAAGGATATTATAGACCAAGAAGGAGTCTATATTATTAGATTATAGAATACAGAATTATTGGATATATAGTTTGAAATTGAATAAAAGATTACTAAGTCGTACTTAATTATAACGAAAGGAATGAAAGGTAAATATGAAATTAGGATTATGCTCATGGATGTTACCTGTAAAAGAAGAAGAGGCATTTTCATTTGCCAAGGAATTAGGATTTATGGGACTTGCTTTAGAATTAAAATATTATGATGGAAAACTGAATCTATCTGATGAAAATATCCAAAAGAAATATTTGGCAAGTGCTAAGGATAATGGTATAGTCATTCCAACTTTTGCCGTTAATGCACTATGTGATTACGGAATGAGTAAAAAAGCTAATAAAGAAATAGTATTTGATATAATAGATCAAGCTATAATGGTTGCTAAAAATATGTCAGTGATGACATTACAATTTCCTAGCTTCTTTGATGGTGAAATATCTAGTGAAGAAGAATTTGATAATACTAGAATATGTCTAGAATATGCGTGTGAAAAAGTAAAAGGGACAGGTATAAAAATAGGTTGGGAAAATGCTGTAGATGAAGAAAAGAATAAAACAATGCTTGATTCAATAAACTCAGAAGATTTCTTTATATATTATGATACACAGAATCCTATCAGATGCTCTAATCTGGATAATGTTGATCTAGCTAGACAATTATTAAGTCATATAAAAGAAATTCATGCAAAAGACAGCTTAGAGGATGTAACCGTTGAAGTACAGCTAGGAGAAGGAACAACTAATTTTGAAGAAGTAATGGAAGTTTTTAGAGATAATGATTACACTGGTTGGATTCTTCTTGAAAGCGAATATAAGGCTTTCGATAATTATGTAAATATAATCAAGAAGGATAAAGAGTTCATGAATGATTTTTGGGGGAGGTAGATGTAATGAGTAAATTAAGAATAGTACATGTGGGTTGTGGTTCCATTAGTGACTCATGGTTCAGTGTTCTGAAAGGCAGAAAAGATATAGAATTAGTTGCATTGGTTGATATTGATAGAGACAATGCCAATGAAAAGAAAGCTAAATATGGTTTCCAATGTGAAGTATACACAGATTACCAGCTTGCCATCAATGAATTGAAACCAGATGTAGTAATTGATAATACAATACCAAAAATGCATCATCTGATATCCACATATGCCCTAGATAATAATTGTGATGTTCTGACAGAAAAACCATTGGCTGATACTATAGAACATGCACTTCTTGTTAAGAAGAAAGCAAAAGAAACCAAGAAAAATGTTATAGTAATGCAAAACAGGCGTTATCTTTCTAAACTTCATGGACTAAAGAGCATTATAGATAATCAGAACGTAGGTGATATTGATTCTGTACATGCTTCCTTTTTCACAGAAGCACATTTCGGTGGATTCCGTGATAGAATGAGCAATCCTCTTATACTTGAAATGGCTGTTCATACATTTGACCAAGCAAGATATATAACTGGACTGGACCCTGTTTCTGTTTATTGTAATGAATATAATTCATCAACTTCATGGTATGATGGAAACGCAAGTGCTAGCTGTATCTTTGAAATGGAAAACAATGTAATATTCACTTACAATGGCTCATGGACTGCAAAAGGTAATCTTACGAGTTGGGAATCCGAGTGGAGAGTCAATTGCAATAAAGGAGCAGCATACTGGGATGGTTTTAACGAACCATGGTATGAGATCATAGATGAATCAGAGAAAAATGAAGCATTCCCTACGAAATACAACCGTTCTACAATTGAGTCTCCAACCATTATGGAAGAACATGCAGGTTGTATCAACGAAATGATTGATTCATTAATCAATGGCAAGAAAGCTCAAACTGATGTGAGCGATAACATAAAAAGCTTGGCAATGGTAATGGGGTCAATAATGAGTGCAGAAAGTCATAAGAAAATATATATAAAAGATATACTATAGAATTTTCATATTTAGATTAACCAGTTAAATCAATAGATTATAGAAAAAATTAATAGTTTTATATCACTAGTTTAAAATATTATTTTATATGTAAATGGAATCATCTTATTGCAGATTGTTCTTTTTATTATTTAATATGGATAGTAATTGTCAACTTTATATTTTATAGTAAGACGTATCCACTCCTTTAATTTATGAATTACCTTTAGTTGGATTAGGGAGATAATTGTTGATTCAGATATGAAGATAATATATAATAGTAGGGCTAGATATTATAAGAAATACCATTATACAGTAATTATTCTTATTATAGGATTGAAAATAATTAGAGTTGAATCAAATATTGTTCTAGCCAACAGAATGTGAAAAGTTGAATTGTATTACCTATACATTAAGTACAATGAAAGGAATGAAAATTTATGATAAAATTAGGATTATGTGCATGGATGTTACCTATGGAAGAAGAGGAGACATTTGCTTTTGCTGGTAGATTAGGTTTTGATGGAATTGCGATTGAACTTAAATATAAAGATGGTTCATTTCATTTATCAGATAAGGAGAAACAAAAGAAATATTTAGAACTTGCAAAAGAGAATAATGTTGTTATAGCAACTTTTGCTCTTAATACCCTATGTGACAAGGACCATGGTATGAGTAATAAAGAAGATCATGAAACTGTATTTGATATAATTGATAAAGCTGTTGAGATAGCTGAGGATATGGGAGTAAAAACATTCCAATTTCCTAGTTTCTTTGCTAGTGATATTACCAATGAAGAGGAATTCAATAATACAGTGACTTGTTTCAAATATGCATGTGAAAAAGTCAAAGGAAAAGATATTAAAATCGGTTGGGAAAATACAATGGACAAAGACAATAACTTGTTGATGCTTGAAAGAGTCAATTCTGATGATTTCTTTATATATTATGATACACAGAATCCAGTATCTTTCTCTAATCTTGATAATGTACAGCTAGCGAAAGATCTAGTAGGTTCTGTTAAAGAGATTCATGCAAAAGATAGTCTTGAAGATCTGTCAGCAGAGCTATATATCTGGGAAGGAATAGCTAATTTCAAAGAAGTAATGGAAGTATTTAGAGATAATAATTATTCTGGTTGGATTATTATCGAAAATTTATATAAGGCTTTCAAAAATTATGAGAACATCATTAAGAAGGATAGAGAGTTCATTATTGACCTTATGAGTGGTAAAATAAAATAGCCATAAGAAAATTGTCACCAATTCAAGAGGGTTAAAATAAAAATCTACAGATTATAATAATAGAAAAGAAATCTTATTATTAATCAATGAAAATATAAAATCCTACAATATCTATGCTTATATGGATATTGTGGGATTTTTCTATTTAACTTATTTATACAGAGGTTTTTTATAGTTCTAATAATAGTTGATGAAATTAGAAAATTGGATTACACTATAGTTATTAACATTAATCTGACATCAAGTCACTTCTTAACAAACTAATCGGGAATATGTCATAATTAATTCCATAATATTACCTAAGATAATAAAAAGGAGAGATAAAGATAATGAAAGAATTCTATCAACTTGATGTTAATAAAGTTTATGACTATGTACAGCAAGAACTGAACTTCTTTGATGAGAATCCGGACATTGAGTGTAACGAAATAGGTGATGGCAATCTTAATTTGGTTTTCAGGGTGAAAGATAGAAAAAGCGGCAAGAGTGTTATAGTTAAACAATCTCTTCCATATGTTCGTTGTGTAGGGGAAGACTGGCCTTTAAATATTGACAGAAGTAAGATTGAAAGTAAATTATTGGAGATGGAGTATAAATTGACAGATGGTTCAGTTCCTGAAGTATATAAATTCGATGAAGTAATGTATACAACCATAATGGAAGACTTATCTGATTATGTGATAATGAGGACAGGTCTGCTTTCCTATAATCAATATCCAAAATTTGTAGATCAGATTACTGATTTTATAGTAAAGACTTTACTGCTTACTTCTGATATAGCCATGGACCATAAAGACAAGAAAGCATATGTAAAAGAATTCATAAATCCTCAGTTATGCGAGATAACGGAAGATCTTGTTTATTCTGAACCTTTCTTTGATGCTAAGAGGAATAATATTGCTGATTACATGAAAACATTCATGGAAGAAAACGTATGGAACGATAAATCTCTATTGATGGAAGTCACTAAGCTCAAATTCGATTTTATGAATAATGCTCAAGCATTACTTCATGGAGATCTGCATACTGGAAGTATATTCATAAACCAGCAGAACATTAAAGTCATTGATCCAGAATTCGCTTTCTACGGACCTATAGCTTATGACACAGGAGCTTTGATTGCTAATCTTGTCATGAATTATTTATCTACGAATGTCAGATGCAAAGATGAGAAACTCAAGAAAAAACACATGAGATACCTGCTGGATACCATTAGAGATGTAATGGATGTTTTTAGAGATAAATGTATGAAAATATGGCCTGACATAGTAAGGGACAACATGGCTTGTAGGACACCTGATTTCGCTAAGTGGTACATAGATGATATTTTCGTTAACACAGCAGGAGTTACTGGATGTGAAATGATAAGAAGAACTGTAGGACTAGCACATGTACAAGATATTGACGGAATAGAAGATGAAAGAGATAGGGAAAACATAAGGAAACTGAATGTACTATTGGCCAAAGAATATATAATGAACAGACATAAGATGTTAACCGGAAAAGACTTCATAGATTGTCTAGTCGGTTTTACCAGTAGTCAACATATAGTAGATTTTCATTAATTATATTATGAATGAAGACAAGAAGGAGTGTATTTGAATGAATATCATTGTTCCAGCCAAATTGAACGAAGCAAAAGATAAGATGATTCTATTGGACCAGACTCTATTACCAACAGAAACCAGATATATTGAAATCGATAAATTGGAAGATACATGGGATGCAATCAAGAAGTTACGAGTTAGAGGAGCACCAGCCATTGGAGTTGCAGCAGGTTTCGGTATTTATCTAGGTGTAAAAGACTCGAAAGCTAATACATATGATGATTTTTATGAAGAATTCATGGAAGCTAAGAAATATTTAGCTTCATCAAGACCTACAGCAGTGAATCTATTCTGGGCTCTTAATCGTATGGAAGATAGATTAGTGAAGGAAAAAGAAAAATCACTGGACGAAATCAAAAAAAGTCTATTAGAAGAAAGTGAAGACATTCTAAGAGAAGACCAGGAAATGTGTAAAAAAATTTCTGAGTACGGACTTAGTTTATTAAAACCGAATATGGGACTCTTGACACATTGTAATGCAGGGGGTATAGCAACATCTGGATATGGAACTGCCCTTGGTCCAATGTATCTAGGTCATGAAAAAAGCTATGGTTTCAAAGTCTTCTCCGATGAGACCAGACCCCTTAATCAAGGTTCAAGGCTTACAGCATGGGAACTTAATGAAGTTGGTATAGATGTAACTGTAATCTGTGATGATATGGCATCAATAGTGATGAAACAAGGAAAAATAGATGCAGTTCTAGTTGGGTGTGACAGAGTGGCAGCCAATGGAGATGTGGCTAACAAAATAGGTACATCTGGAGTAGCTATACTTGCCAAAGAGTATAATATACCTTTTTACGTATTAGGACCTACTTCAACTATAGATATGGAAACAGCAACAGGTGATGACATCAACATAGAACTTAGAGATAGTAAAGAAATATATAATGGTTTCGGTAAAATAACAGCACCACCAGAAGTTAAATTCTATAATCCTGCATTTGATGTAACTGACCATAAATATATTACTGCAATAATTACTGAAAAAGGTATAGTTAAACCACCATATGATGAGAATCTAAGAAAAATATTCCAATAGTCAATGTTAGTTTTATGAGATTGATAAAAGATGACATATACATAAGATATCTAATTGATAGTGATATTCATGTAGCATGAAGATTCATTTTTAAAAATATTGATTTTCCTGTTATAAAATGTAATAATATGTTTAGCAGCTAATCTTAACATTTTAAATGGAGGAATTAATATGATTAATGTATTAGAAAATGATGTTCTGAAAATTGAAGTAAACAGTTTTGGTGCTCAATTGTCAAGTATAAAGACTAAAAAAGATAACTTAGAATATTTATGGCAAGGAGATAAAAAAGTATGGGGTAGAAAATCACCTTTACTGTTTCCTATAGTAGGTAAATTACTGGATAATGAGTATTATATAGACGGTAAGGATTATCAATTAGAACAACATGGTTTTGCCAGAGATATGGAATTTGAAGTTAAGGAAATTAATAAAGCAAAGTTAGAATATACATTATTATTTAATCAAGTGACACTTCAAAAATATCCATATAGATTTTTATTAACTGTTACATATGAATTAACAGACAATAGTCTAAGTGTTGGATATAAGGTTAAAAATCTAGATTCTGGAGATATTTATTTTTCTATAGGTGCTCATCCAGGGTTTAATTTACCTTTACACAAAGAAGAAAAGTTAGAGGACTATTACATTGAATTTGATATACCTGAAACAGTTGATAAATATCATTTGAACAATGATTTTGTTATATCAGTTGATAGTATGCCTTTTCTTGATAATGAAAAAATAGTTCCTATGACTAAGGATATATTCAGTGAAGGTGCTATTATATTATTGGATGTAAAATCAAATAGTATATCATTAAAGAATAAAAATAATAGTAAAGAAGTATGCATTAAATATGATGGATTTCCATATCTAGGTATATGGGGACAACCTGATAATTCTCCATTTGTATGTTTGGAACCATGGTATGGAGTAGCAGATTTTGAAAATACTGATAAGCAATATAAAACCAAAAAAGGTATACAGAAATTAAAGGAACTGGAAGAATTCAAATCTAAATATACGATTTCTATTAATTGATAAATATATATGAGCAAGCTTAATGCTTGCTCATGCTCATTTTTTCTAGTACCAATTCTTTTATTAAATCTCCCAATTTCCATTTAAGAGAAGTTTCGGTTGTGACAGCATAAATAGGTTTTTTAAATGATGTTTCTTTGAATGAATTTATAAAAGAATGAATGGCTTTATTGGAAACCGCATTAAAAAGTATAGTTTTCGCTTTGACACCTGTTTTATAATTAACTTTTGTATCATTTTTTTTGGTTTTATCTGATATTAAATCTGATATCTTAATTCCTAACATATCATCATTAACAATAATACATTCATTAATGCTGTTTTGCATTGAATATTTTTGTATAATCTTATTTTCTTCAGATGTATAACCGTAAATAAGTATACAATTTCTTCCAATAGGTTTTTTGGTGTCTTCTTCATTAATTTGTTCAAATCCCATGATTTCACCTCGTATAGTCATTATCTAGTTAATAGTATATCTAAAAGTAACATTTAATATTTACCTATTAATAACATAATGAATATACTGCTAAATTATGTAAATGTCAATGTCTTATAATATAATTTAATAGAATAAATAGAAATTCATAATAAATAATAATTTGGGGGACAT
Source organism: Vallitalea longa (assembly GCF_027923465.1). Lineage (NCBI taxonomy): Bacteria > Bacillati > Bacillota > Clostridia > Lachnospirales > Vallitaleaceae > Vallitalea > Vallitalea longa. The sequence continues at coordinate 31,058 of NZ_BRLB01000011.1, read as the reverse complement.
ACTATAAAATAATAATACTCTATAAGAAGGAAGTGGATTTAATGCCAAAAGATAGTCAACCAGATAATAAAATCTCAAGACTAGAAAAATGTAACTACCAAACCCCTATAACCAAAGAAAATATGAATCATAATCCTAATAAGAAAAAACAATCAGTTAAGAATAATGATGTATAGTATAGGAAAAAGCCAGTTATCTATAGTAACTGGTTATTTTTTAACTTTTTACATTAAAAAATAGAAATTCATATATTAGTACATTGATTTTTCATAATATATTATATAGAATAATAAGTGATATTAATAATTTGATGATATAAGCAATAATATTAATAATGAACATTTAATTTATTAATCTATACTAGTTAAAATTAAATAGCAGTGAGATAATAAATTAATAAATATAAGTCGATGGAGGTAAATATGAAAGTTATAGCATTTAATGGAAGTCCAAGAAAAGAAGGTAATACATACACTTTACTAAAAACAGCATTGAATCAATTAAATGAGCAAGGAATCGAAACAGAACTTGTTCAAATAGGTAACAGAAGCATACATGGATGTATAGGTTGTGGAAAATGCAGAATTAGCGGTAAAAATAAATGTATATTCAATGATGATATCGTAAATGATTGCATTGATAAAATAGTTGAAGCAGATGGAATCATATTGGGAACACCAGTTTATTTTGGAGGGTTAACTGCTCAGATGAAGGCATTCATTGATAGAGTAGGTTATGTGACACGACCAGAACGTCTGTTGAAGAGAAAAGTCTGTGCAGCAGTAGTATCTCAAAGGAGAGATGGAGCTATAGCAGCATTTAATTCAGTAAATAATTTATTTACTATTTCAGAAGCTATTGTAGTAGGAGCGAATTATTGGAATCTTGGCTTAGGTAGAGCAGAAGGTGATGTTATTAACGATACTGAAGGTATAGAAAACATGAAAAATCTCGGAGACAATATGGCTTGGCTTCTCAAAAAGATTGTTTAGTAATTAAAATTAATAGTATAATGAAATGCCCAAGAATATAGATAATGATCTATACCTTGGGCATTTTTAATTAATTGTTTTCCTGGGAAATAATCAAAGCTTATTTGAGTTCATATGTAATATTGAAGATGTAATTAGTATATTACATTCAAAAAAGGTTAAAATAAGTATGATTAAATTTTAAGGAGGTATAATATGGAGTTATCACCAAAAGATTGTTTGAAAAAAGCGATACTTGATACACAAGAAAAAGTTAGAGATTATGAATCCCACTCAAAAAATATAGAGGATGAAGAAATAAGTAATTGTTTTGCAAAATTTGCTGAAGAAGAGGGACATCAAGCAGTTAAGTTACAGGAATTACTTGATAGATATGATGGTTAGTCTATAACTACACTCTCTTGATTTATTTATATTATTTTAATGGCGTAAAGTTATAAAATTAGAAAAAATATATTTTATAAAAAGCTTTATAATTGAATGCTATTCTGATAATATTAATATGTAGTTTAAAAGAAGGGAGATAGGAAAAATGAAAATATTTATTGATACAGCTAATGTAAATGATATTAAAGAAGCTGAAGAAATGGGTGTAATATGTGGAGTTACTACTAATCCTTCTCTAATAGCAAAAGAAGGGCGAGATTTCAAAGAAGTTGTTACTGAGATAACTAATATTGTGGATGGTCCTATTAGTGCTGAAGTTATAAGCCTTGAATCAAAAGGGATGATAGAAGAAGCAAGAGAGCTTGTTACCATACACAAAAATATTGTTATCAAGATTCCTATGACTATAGAAGGGTTGAAAGCAGTTAAAATTTTAACAGCTGAAGGAATTAAGACTAATGTTACATTGATATTCTCAGCAACACAGGCATTGCTTGCTGCAAGGGCAGGTGCTACTTATGTTAGTCCATTTATAGGAAGATTAGATGATATAGACACAGTTGGAATGGATTTGGTAGAAGAAATTGCAGAGATATTCTCTATCCATAATATTAATACAGAAATAATTGCTGCTAGTATTAGAAGTCCATTACATGCATCACAAGCTGCTTTGGCAGGTGCAGATATTGCGACAATACCTTATAAGGTATTGATACAAATGACAAAACATCCTCTTACAGATATAGGAATTGAAAGATTTTTAAATGATTGGAAGAATGTTCCTAAATAGAGGTTATGAAAATTATGGCTACAATAAATGTCTGATGATACTAAATATAAGATTAATCACTTAAATAATGTATTATCAGACATTTTTAATAAATTGATATAAAGGTTGGAACGTTATAACTAATGTGTATTACGATTAGAATTAATATGATTAAGTTATTGGGGAGTGGAGGACCAGATTTAGTGAAGAAATATATATATATAAGTATAGGATTACTAGTGCTAGTAATAGTATTATCAATAATACTATTAAGTAATAATATAGAAGATGAAGATGAGGATACGGGAGATGAAAATCTAAAACCAGTTATTTATTTATATCCAGAAAAAGAATCAGATATAATAGTAAAGATTAATTACAAAGGTAATTTAACATGTACATACCCTAAATATAATGATTCTTGGAAAGTTCATGCTGAACCAAATGGAAAATTAATAAATTATGAAGATGGAAAAGAATATTCATATCTTTATTGGGAAGGTATGTGCGACTTAGATTGTAGATTAAATAAAGGTTTTGTTGTAGAAGGATATAAGACAGCAGAATTTTTACAAGAGAAATTATCTTATATGGGATTGAAGCCAAAAGAATATAATGAGTTTATTGTGTTTTGGTTGCCTAAAATGGAACAGAATAAATATAATTTAATATATTTCGCAAAAGAAGAGTATGGGGAAATAGCAAGTTTAACAATAAATCCCAAACCAGATTCCATACAAAGGATTCATATGGTTTTTAAAGCACTAAATGAATATAAGTGTATTGACCAACAGATATTAGAACCATTTGAAAGACATGGATTTACTGTAATAGAGTGGGGTGGAACAGAAATAGATTAAGTCAAGGAGTGAGCAAGAGAATGATGATAGTCAATTAACAATTGATGATATATTTTTATCTGTAGAATAATAATAATAAATATAATAATTTTTAATTAATTAAACAATTATATTATATTGAAGTATTGCATGTATGTTTTCTTAATATCATAGAGAAGGAGTGTATCCTGTGAAAAATAAAATATTATCTATGAAGAAAAAAAGATTAGATACGGATATTAGTATCATTCTTAGTATTACAGGAGTAGTTTTTTTATTATATATTTTTTTCCAAGGTAATATAACAGCTTACTTGAAAAATACTGATTACAATTTGTTAATTAGAACTATAATGGCTAGTGCATTGCAATTTGGTATTGCTGGATTGGGTATATGTATTGTTATTATTTTTAGAAAAGAAAATTTTCATGGTTATGGTATTAAAATAAATAATATGTTTAGAGCTATATTGTTATCAATAATTCCTATTCTACCATATATATTATTAAAGACAATCAATGGAGAAATGTCAGGATATCTACCTTTTAAATATGTTCTGCATACTAGAGAATGGATAGAATTAGGATTACCTGGAAATGTTGTTGGATTCTGTATAATAGGTATAGTGTGGGGATTCTTTGAACCATTCAATTATGTTGTTATATGTAAAAAAATTAATGAAAGATGGTCTTATCCTAATTTATTTCTTAGTCTAGGACCACTTCTGTGTGGGATTTTTAGTTTACTTATACATGGATTGTTTACGATAAATCTAGAGAATTTATTTATATTTTTTATTATTTATGGAATGTTAGTTGTTTCGGAAAAAACTAAAAATGCATGGGGATGTATATTGATATTTATTTTCTTATGGAATGCTATATAGATGAGAATAACTAGTAGATTATGATATGGAAGTAAATTAGTAATTATAGAAATTATAAGGGATAGTTAGGTGATAAAATGAGAAGAAGAATGATTGTATGTTCAATTCTAGTAAGTTTGTTTTTGATTAACGTATTTGTATTTTGCCATAAAGATAATGATGGGACTTATGTAGGTACTACTTTTGCAGATCCACATCAAATTTCACAATTTGTTCTTTATGGTAGTGATAATAATAAATTTACAATTTATGAACCTGTCACGAGTGTTGAGGAAAGTAAGGTGGGAAGTGATTTATTGAATAAAGCTAACTTCCGACCACTAAAAGGAAAAGATATTTTCGATTATGATAAGAATTTATTATTTGTAGGTGAAGTTGAGGATGAGTCAGGGGATATATTACAACATATTCAACAGCAATATATTGTCAATGATGGATGGGATTTTATTATATTCTCAGCTTACGAAATTAAAGGTTTTAATATGGATTTATATGATAAAAATAAAGATATATTTGGTAACAAGGTTAATATATATAAGATAAATGGTGAGAAGGTAGTTCAAGTGGAATTATCAAATAAAGGATTAAATTATTACTATTATATTTATGATAAGGAAGATAAAGATAATAATCTATATATGGGGGTTACACGTGCTAATGAAATATTTACTTATCAAAATGGTATCTTATATTATGTTGCTTATACTATAGATGTAGAAAATGATACTATTCTAGATATTCTCGATAATTTTATCAAATAGAATAGTATAACTGTATTATCTGACAAGAAGGAGATACAAATGGATAGTAATTTAATAAGAGTATTAGATGAAATAAGAGCTATTGCACAGACAGGTCTTAATTATTCAAAAGATGATTACGAATTGGAACGTTATAATAAATTGATGGACATAGTTACTAGAGAATATACTAAGGTATATGATTACAATGAAGAATATCTAAGAAAATTATTTGATAGAGAATTAGGCAGTATAACACCAAAAGTAGGAGTAAACGGGATTGTTTTAGATGAAGACCATAATGTTTTGCTGGAGTTAAGAGCTATTGACAAAAAATGGGGAGTAATAGGTGGATGGTCCGAGGTTGGTGAGAGTCCACAAGAGTCTTTAATAAGAGAATTTAAAGAAGAAACAGGATTAAATATTATTGTTAAAGATTTGATACATATATTTACACAAAGACCAGGAGATTATGGTTATCCAGTTTCATCATATCATATACTTTATTATTGCGAAGTTGTTGATGGAGTATTAAAAAAATCCCATGAAAGTCTTGAACTAGGATATTATGATTATGAAATCATCAAAAATTGGCATAGAGATCATAGAGAAATGATAAAAACCGCTATGAATTACCTAAAAAAACATAATGTAATAGAATAATAAATAATATGTGTATAGTTTGGAGGAAGATTATATGGAAAGATGCGATATATATGACAAGCATTGCAATCGAACAGGGAAATCTATAGTAAGAGGAGAAAAACTGAAAGAAGGAGAATACCGATTATTTGCTCATATGTGGTTAATAAATAGTGAAGGAGAAATATTGATCCAGAAAAGATCTGAACAGGTAAATTTTGCACCAGGATTATGGGCAGTGACAGGAGGTGGCGCAATACAAGGTGAAGATAGTATTGATGCTGCTTATCGAGAAGCAAAAGAAGAACTGGGAATAGATATTGATATTATAAACAAACCTATGAGATATATTAAAGAAAATACCATTATTGATATTTATATTGTACAGTATGATAAAAATATAGATAATAAAAAATTACAAAAAGAAGAAGTAAGCGATGTTAAATGGGTTACAGTTGATGAATTAAAACAAATGATACAAGAAGGTGAATTCTTCAAATCCAGTGATGGATACTATGAACTATTATCTAAGCATATTAGTATTTAGTTATCTTATTATAGTGATATATGATAATACTAGTATTAATCATGTATACAATATCCATATATTTTGTGAGTGAAAGAATGAATGACCATGATGAATATTCAAAACATATCATTTAATATCTTTTTAGGTACCATTTTTGAAAAAATCATACTTGTAATAAAATTGTTGTTACAGTAAAATGATTAATAGTAAATGGTAATATCTTATAGATAAAATCTCAGTATACATGATATTATGATTTCATACGACTAATGGAGGATTCACATGAGATATGGTAAACTTAAACGTAAGTATAAAAAAATGAGTACTATGAAAGTTGGAAAGAACGAAGAAATAATTGAGGGTGTAGATTATAATTCTGAACATACTTTCAAGATTAATAAGAAATATTATAAGAAATTATTCACTGATATCATCTTGTTGATGATAATGCTTATGGCTTTTATGTTTGTAGGCTTAATAGGATTGATTAGTAGTAAAGATAGAAATGTTATTGTTATTTGCATTGTTATGAGTACATTTTCATTAGCAATAATTATTATGCTATGCATAGGTACATATAAGCAATATACTAAAATATACCCAAACATAATTCTTCAATATAGAAAAGGAGAAATCTATTATTGTGATGGCAAAAAAGCATATGAATTCAATGTAAAAAAAATTAGATATTTAAGATTTCATACACCATATAGTAAATCAAATCGATGGGTTATAAAATTATCGGTTCAATATATTGATAATGATATCAGTATAGATCTTCTTAAAATGGAAGAACCTGAATTGTTATATAGATTACTTACTAATTTCAATAAGGAAATAAAGATAAATTAGTATTAATATAATTTATATATAATAAGCAGAGTTAAATTAAAGGATGTAGTAATCAATAAAGGAGAGATGGCAATATTGAAGAAAGTTATAATAATATTAGGAATTATGTTATTGTTAACATCATGTTCTCATAATGTCCCAGATACAATAGACTTTCATGGACACAGGTTTTACTTAGAATCTGTAGAAAATGAGGAAAAAGTATATAATATGAGAGATGGAGCTATAAGTTACGGTGAAACTTACAACATTATTATAAATGAAACTGAAAGTGGTTTGAATATAAGATTTGGTCATAAAAATTACCTAATTGAAGGAGAGCAAGACAATTATACAGTTACATACCCAAATAGAGTAAAAATAAAACACACCAATAATGAAGATGGAGAAGTGGTATGTGGGGATCTGGGTAAAGTATCCGAATATCCTGAAATAGGTGAATTTAAAGCTTTTCTAAAAAAAGGTAGTGTAGATATTAACGGATCACAATTATTTTTTGGATTTATATTAATAATTATAGGTATTATTTCAATTGTTAATCCTGAAGTTACTTTCTTTCTAAATAGGGGATGGATGTATAAAAATACAGAACCAAGTGAATTATATCTAACATTAACCAAGTTTGGGGGTGTAATTATATGTATTATCGGTGTTGTATTACAAATATCGTCTTGTTCGTCTTAAACAATATGTAAAAGTTTAGTTGATTAAATTGCCCATATAGAAGATTAAAATGGTACAGAATAACAATATTTTTGATGGGAGAAAAGATAAAAATGATAGATTTTACAACTATTACTAGACAAATGGATAATGTTATAATTCGTTCGGGAAGAGAAGAGGATTACAATACAATTAAGAATTCCTTGAAAGGTCAGAATAAACAGCAGAATAAATTTGATGAAGAAGAGATAAATTTTAAAAACAATTATTCTAAAGAGTTTTTTATCAATAAAGTTAGATCAATAAAACAGAATGCTAGAGATGATAAATATTATTTGTTTAGAGTATTTAAAAAAGATGATGGTAGTTATATTGGTGGAGTAATCATAAAAACAATTTTACGTAAGAATTTTCAATGGGCAGAAATTGGTTATTGGTTATTAAATCAATACTGGGGTAATGGTTATGGAGCAGAAATGGTTGAAGCAGCAATTGATATTGCGTTCAACGAGCTTGGTTATCACAGGTTGGAAGCATATATCAATTTAGATAACATAGCATCCCAAAAGACAGCTGAGCTAGCAGGTATGCAGTATGAATGTACAAGAAAAGGTTTTATTTATGAAAATGAGGTATGGACTGATAATATGGTATATGTCATAAATATTAATTAAGAGGTTGGTTGATAAAAAAATATAATTGAAGGGAAGAGATTACATGCTTAATAAATTAACAGATAGAGTTTATTATATGCCACATAGTGAGGAAACTGATAGGCCTTCTCTAGGACTCATATGCGGAAGTAAATATAGTTTAGTAGTTGACTCTGGTAATTCTCCTAGACACGCAAAAGAATTTTTATCAGAAATAGAATCAATGGATATCCCACCATTAAAATATTTAGTAATTACACATAATCATTGGGATCATGTTTTTGGAATAAGAGAAATGGGTTTAGTGACCATTGCTAACTGTAATACAAAAGATACATTAGAGGAAAGTAAAAAGTTGAAATGGGATGATGAAGCTTTAGAGGAATATATTAATGATGAAAAATTTTCTGAGTTTACCGTAAATTGTATCAAGAAGGAAATTACAGATAGAGATAATTTCCAAATAGGTGATTTAGATATTACATATAAAGACTGTATTGAGATAGATTTAGGAGATGTCACTTGTATTATTGAAGCAGTTGGTGGCGATCATACTGATGATGCATCTATAGTTTATGTCCCAGAAGAAAGAGTAATATTTTTGGGTGATTGTATATATGGTGGAATGTACCAAGGTGAGTATGGCTATACAAAAGAAAAATTATTTCCGATGATTGATAAAATACAGAAATATGAGGCGGATTATTTTATTATTTCTCATGAAGAGATATCTAACAGAGATAAGATAAATGAGCTATGGACTCAACTAAAGATAACTGGACAGATAGCTGAAGATGATTCGTGTATTGAACAAGTGACTAAAAGATTTTCTGATACATTAAACAGAAAGCCATCTGAAGATGAAGAATTTTATCTTAATTGTTTTGTAAATGTAAATAAGATTACTCATTAATTGGAAATAGATATGGGGGAGAGTATGAGAAAAATATTGATTGCTTTTGTTATACTGATGACGATATTAATTGGTTGTGATAATAGTATTAAACCAATAGAAACTATCAAAACTGATTTTGATATATCAGAAGCAGAAAAACTAATGAAGAGAGCTTGGAAACCAGTGAATGAAATGACTAATTCAAATTATGAAACTAAACCAGATATACTTATATCTTCAAAAGAAGAACTATACAAGATATATGATTTTACTTATATGTCTGACATGATGAAATACGATATTCTAGAAACTATTGTTGAAACAGATGAAAATCATGAAATAGCTAAAGACAATAATGGCTACATTGATTTTAAGGCTGATAGTTTTATACCATATATTCCTACTATATTTGACGAAGGGATATATGTGAAAAAAGCATATTTAAGAGAGGAAAAATATAAAGAAGAGTATTCGTATTTTGATATAGTAGAATTAGTTGTTGAAGAAGATAGTAACGATGAAGTTAATTCTTATGTTTCAGATTTTTCTAGAAGAAATATTTTTAGGAAAAATGAAGATGGAGAATGGTATCTATATGTGACTGATGGTACTTTTAGTATTAGTTGGGATAGAGATAGATCAATGTAGTTAGGGCTAAAGTAATTTTGAAGCGGATAGGAGGTAGTATGATGGAAGATGTTTATAAAATATGTCCAGTATATAAAAACGAATATATTACTTTTAGACAAACAATTATGGAAGATTCAAAAGACTTATTGAGATGTTATTCGGATGAAAAGGCAGTTCCATTATTTAATTCTGATAATTGCCATGGAGATGATTTTTATTATAATACATTGGAAAAGATGAAAAAGGCAATAGGATTTTGGAAATTTTCCTATGAAAATCGATATTTTGTAAGATGGACTATAATTTTAAACAGTACTAATGAAATTATTGGTACTATAGAAATGTTTCATAGAACAGCAGAAGATGAATTTAATCATTATGGTGTCCTACGTATTGATTTAGACAGCAAACATGAAAATCAGAAAATTATTGATGCCATATTAGAAATTGTAAATGATAATTTTTATAATTTATTTGATGTTAATGTTATATTGACAAAAGCAATTCCACAAGCAAAAGATAGGATTTTGTCATTAACCAAAAAAGGATATGTTCCATTGGGTAAAAAATTTATTGTTTATGATGACTATTTTTTACGAGTGGTAAACTACTTGCAAAAATGACCAGAAAAGTTATGGAATAATAATATTGAGGTATTTTATACCAAAAGAAATAAATAATTAACAGTTTATACTGAATTTTATCAAATATGAGATATGTTATTATTGGTTTACTATATTGATGATATTCATTTTTATTTAATCAAATGGTATAATAATAAAATAAGAATATCATTAATATCAACAGACGACATATTATAATAATTAAAACCATTATAATCTAGTTTTCTGATTTCAGTGTATAGTGCGGTACCATATGAAAGGAATTTGATTAGTAGATATACATATTAGTGATGGGAGATTATCAATGTGAATATAACAGTAGTTTATGGAACTGAAAGAAAAGGATGTACTTACAATATTGCGCAACAGGTAATAAACCAGATTAATAATGCTAAGGTAACTGAGATTTTTCTACCAAGAGATTTACCGGAATTTTGTATATCATGTTTAAGATGTTTTAGTGAAAAGAAAGGTAATTGTACTCACAGTGATTATACAATATCAATACGTAAAAAATTACTTGCCGCAGATTTAATTATTCTGACTTCACCTGTATATTCATACCATGTTACAGGTCAAATGAAAGTATTTCTAGACCATTTTGCTAATATGTGGATGGTACATCGTCCCGAAAGAGATATGTTTCGTAAACAGGGGTTGGTAATAGCTACTGCTAGTGGACCTGTTTATAGAAAAAGTCTAAAAGAAATGAAAGATAGTTTAGATTTCTGGGGAGTAGCAAAAACATATAAAATGGGATGTGCTGTTTTTGAGTGCAATTGGAAAAATGTATCTCCTAGAATTAAAGAGAAAGTAAGTAAGAAAACCAAGAAAATAGCAGATAAAGTAATTAGGAACAATGGTAAAGTAAAACCTTGTTTCAGAGTTAGAAAATGGTTCTTAATTAGTAGTATGCTTCAAAAGCATATAGGTTCAAATCCTGTTGATGTAGAATATTGGAGAGAACAGGGATGGCTTAACAAAAAACGTCCATGGAAGAATTGATTAAGAACAGGAGGAATAAGCATTGAAAACATTAGAAACGAAAAGATTGATTCTAAGAAACTGGAAATTATCTGATAGCAAAGATTTGTTTGAGTATGCACAAAGTGAGTTAGTAGGTCCAAATGCTGGTTGGAAACCTCATAAAAATGAAGATGAAAGTATTAAGATAATAGAAAAATTCATAAATGATGATGATGTATATGCAATTGAACTTAAATCAGAAAACAAAGTTATAGGAAGTATAGGAATACATAAACGTTATCCTGATGATAAATTAAAAGAACCGAATCAAAGGGAGATAGGATATGTTCTTAGTCCAAAATATTGGGGTAATGGATATGTTCCAGAAGCGGTAAAACAAGTAATCGACTATTGCTTAGTAGATATGAAATTAGATATTATATGGTGTGGACATTTTGATTTTAATGATAGATCAAAAAGAGTTATTGAAAAGTGTGGGTTTGAATATAAATTCAGAAAAGAAGAACTTTTAGAACGATTAGATAATAAAAAAGTGACTACTTTATTTTACAATAAAGTTAACGAGGATAGATAATCAAATAGTCTTAGAATATGATTGTGGAATAATGTTTTAATAACAAGCAACAATAGAAGGGATATTAAGTGATGAATGAGAAAAATGCTTATAAAAATAAACGAAAATGTCCTAACTGTGGTGAATGGATTGATATTAAAAGTCGTAACTGTAAATATTGTGGAGTATTTATTAGTAAAACGTCTACAGACTATGCATATCAGATAAGTAAAACTAAGAAAAATAAAACAATTATACTTGAAGAAAAGAAACAATGTGGACACTGTGGGGAACTCAATAATATTAATGCAGTAGTTTGTTATAATTGCAATGAAAGCTTAAAAGATGCAAAGATAATTAAAAGGGATAATGATATATTAAATAATTTCTTTAGAAAGATAAATAAAAAAAATAAAAGATATAAAAATTTAAGAATCACTTATTTTGCATTGATTTGTATACTTGTAACAATATTATTAGTACTTACGATGATACGCATTAATAGTTTCAATAATATTATACTAAGTGAGAATAATAATTTGGCATATAGCAGTAAACTAATAGATTCATCAAATTACGTTTTTAGATACATATTTGGATATATTCTATTGTTTATATGTATGCTCAACAATTTCCATCCAGAAATATTATTTTATTTCAATTGTAATTATGCAATGATGGTAAAAGATGCAGAGCCTTCAGATTATTATTATAGCATCACAAAAGTGGGTTCTTATATATTGAGTTTTGGTGTATTAGTATATTTTTTATGTGATTTTTATAATGTAATCTATTTAAGGGTATAGAGTTAATGATACTATAAATAATTTTTTATGAAAGGAAGATTTAGATGGGATTTGGTGGTTTTAGTTTTTTTAATACGATCTTTCCAATTTTCTTTATTATTGTATTTGTAATCATAATTATTACTGTTGTCAAGTCATTGAAGGAAGCTAGTTATAATAGGTCTCAGCCGAAATTGACTGTTAATGCTACAGTAGTAGCTAAAAGAACACATATGACAAGAAGAACAGGAGACAATAACAGAGGTTTCACCCATTATTATGCTACTTTTCAATTTGATAAAGGTGATCGCTTAGAAATGAAAGTAGATAGTTATAAGTATGGAATGTTAGTTGAAGGAGACAAAGGAAATCTTACATTTCAAGGAAATAAGTTCTATGATTTTGAAAGAAATTATTAAAAAAAGATTATACATTTAAGCAGTATAAATAATACAGCAATGAATTTTTTTAGACAAACCAGTTGATACGCAAAAAGGAGAAAAACTTTGGATTATAATATTGAAGTAAACTTTGATGTAATGAATAGAAAATATAGCTGTATATGTAATTTAAAATTGAATAATAAACAAGTCAGTAACGAAAAACTGGAATTTATAATTCATAAAAACATAAATATTGATGATATAAAGGCAAATGGTAATTACTTAGATTATGATATATCAGATTTCAATCAATTCCAATTTATACCAGAAGGTAAAAAATTAACAATCTATAATAGTGGAATTAATGATTTAACCATAACTTATAAATGTTACTTTGAAGAGATAGAACTATCAAAGGTAAATTCTATAAAATCGAATGCTATAGAATTAAATCTATATTCACCATGGTATCCTTTACGGACTGATCTACCTTATGCTGATTTTAATATAAAAATTAATGGCTTGGAAGAGTTTGATGTAATACAAGGTGAAAAAATTAATAATCAATGGTTATTGAATTACAAGTCTCAGAATGATGCATATCTGATAGCATATAAAGATTATCATGTAAACAGCGTAAAAGATAATTACGTGGATATATCAATATATTCTAATAGTGAAGTAGGAAAAGAGATAGCCAGTATAATAGAATCTAAGATAAAAGATATATATCTATTCTATAAAAAAATATTCGGTAATAATAATGATATTTTTGACTTGACTATAGCTGTCATGAATAGAGTAGATGGTGGTGGGTATTTCAGAAATAACTTGATAGTACTACCCATCGAACAGAAAACAGATGAAGAATTGATGCACTTCCTAGCACATGAATTAGGGCATAAATGGTGGAATAGTGCAGAAACAACTACATGGGAAGATTGGTTAAATGAAAGCATCGCAGAATTAAGTTCATGGTTATATATGGAACATGAAATAACTGACTTTTCATATAAGAATATTATCAATAAATATAAAAAAGAAATAGATGAATGTCCACCAATAAAAGATTTGGAGAGATCCAATAAATATGTGTACTATTCTAGGTTCAAAGGTGCAAAAATATTAATGGAATTTCGAAATAAGTATGGTTATGATAAATTAATTGATATATTGAAGATGCTATTAACTATTAAAGACCATACTACGGATAAATGGCTAAACAAAATACGTGAATTTGAATCAGAAAAAATGTCAAACTGGTTATTAGGCGAACTAAATAAATAATAGGTAAATTTATTCATTCATGATATTTTTTCAGAACAACAAAGATGGAAATAACAGCTGATGCATAAGATTATTGTATGTATACGTCAGCTGTTATGTTATTTATAATTTTATATTATTTTACAAAAACGAAGTAGGAAAAAGGTGTCATGTCAATATTATATTCTGCTGATAAGGATATTTTCTCGTCATTAAAATAATCATTATATTCTCCAGCGTATTCACCGAATTCACAGGTAGCATTTATAGTTTTATTGGAAAGATTAATAGTTGTTATAACAGTATTGTCGTCTTTTTTTCTTATGAAAATCAATAATTGTTTGTTTGAAGTATTTATAAAAGTCAGTTTACCTTGGATATTATTATTCCAAAGTGCTGGATTTTCTTTTTTAAGTTGTATAAGATTCTTGTAGAAGTCTTGTTTTGACAAATCAGACCAATCAATTTCATCTTTATCAAAAAATTCTAATCGTTTATTGAGTGAGGCCTCTTGACCTGAATAGATAAGAGGAAGTCCTGGTGAAGTGAAGATAAGTACATTCATAGCATCTACACTACTACCTAAACGTTCTGTTGTGGTACCATTCCAAGAATTTTCATCATGATTAGTTAAAAAATTCATAGGTAATGTACCATCTGGATAAATTACTGGAACTCTTAGGAGTTCTCGTTTAATAGTTAATGCACGTCCATTTCCATCGGATGATTTATTTATAGCTCCTAATAATGGCCATCCATAATTAGCTGTAAAACCGTTGGATAGAAGACTCATATTGTCGCCATCTTCAGCTAGCATGAAAACGGGTTTAATGCAATTCAATTCCGTAATTGCTTTGTTCCAGAAATCTACAGGAACTTTTCCAGCCACATCGCAACGATAGCCATCAATATCAGCTTCCGTAATCCAATAACTAAGAGCATCAATCATTGCTTTCTGCATTTCCAGATTATTATAGTTTAAATCAGCAACATCTGTCCAATTGGTTCCAGCAGGTTGAATGATTTTACCATCCATTTGTGTATACCATTCAGGATGATCATAAACCCACTCATTATCCCATCCAGTGTGATTTGGTACCCAATCCAAAATAACTTTGAATCCCAATTCATGACATTCTTGTACTAGGTTTTTGAATTCTTCAAAAGTACCAAATTCTGGATTTACTGCTTTATAATCTTGTACGGAATAGTATGAACCTAAGGAGCCGTTACGTTTAACTTTAGAGATAGGGTATATGGGCATAAACCATAGAACTTTTACTCCCAATTCTTGTAGACGAGGCAAGTGGTTCTTAAAAGCTGATATCGTGCCTTCTTTGGTATATTGTCTTAAGTTGACTTCGTATATTACTGCATCATCAAACCAATTTTTATTAACTGAAGAATTTCCACAACTGGTTAATAAGATTACTATACAAAGAATAAATAATAATAGTGTTTGGTGTATCTTCATAATATGTTACCCCCTTATATATATAATATTATTATAAAAATAAAAATAGTAAAAAGCAAGTTTAACGTTAAACAAATTTGTATTACTATTAGTTATAATAATATCCACTAACATAATAAGTTAATTATTTGCCTTATAGAATCTTAGAATAATGTAAATGAATCTTTTGCATATCAAGTAATACTTACTCCTATTTACACGCATACCTATATTTGCTATAATACAAGGAAACATAACTATATCAGTTAATGTAGGAGGATATATATGCAAAAAGGTATATTACAAACTGTTGATAGAGCCTTAACTATACTAGAGATATTATCTCAGGAGGTAAATGGACTAACAGCAAAAGAAATAGAAGATAAAATAGAGCTTAACAAAAGTACTATTCATAGATTGCTCGTAACACTATTAAATAAAGGATTTGTTGAAAAAAATAATCAAACCAATAGATACATAATTGGATTGAAAATGGTTGAGCTTAGTAGCATAAGATTAAATAATATCGAACTAAAAACAGAGGCTCTTCCATACCTTAGAGAAATAGCATACAAGCTTAATCAACCAGTTCAATTAGCAACTTATTTAGATGGAGATGCTGTTTTTATAGAAAAAATAGAACCAATTCATTCTATAAGAGTGTATTCCCAAATAGGTAAAAGATTGCCTGTATATTGTTGTTCCGTAGGAAAAGCTTTACTATTACAATGGAGTGATGAAAAGATATTAAACTTGTTACAAGGTCTTGAGTTTACTGAATTCACACCTACTACATTAACAAATTCTGACAGTGTTTTAAAAGAAATACAACAAGCTAGAATTGATGGATATGCTATTGATAATCAAGAACATGAAGCAGGAATATATTGTATAGCATCTCCGATATATGACTATAGAGGTGAGATAATAGCAGCAGTAAGTACAGCTGGAACCAATAAAGAATTTATAGAAAATCATGAAGCTGATATAATTATTAAAGTAAAGCATACTGCTGAGAAAATATCTAAACGTATGGGGTATAGGTCAAAATCAAATATAAAATGACAGTTATATAGTTGAAAAAAAGAAGCGTATGCTCAATGTCATTAAGTTAAGATCAAACAAAGAGTTTTTGTGTGTATTAACACACTGAGCTCTTTTTTTTATGTAATATTAAAAAAACTCTTGACAAATTCCTAAAAAAATGCGGTGAAGCCCTTTGAATATAGCATTTTAAAGAAATTACTAAATGAATAATGTTTCATATAGTGAAACTTGGTAGTATTAAATGAAATATATATTGACAAATTTTATAAGCGATGATAATATATTATATATAATGAAATAGAAGTTCATATAGTGAAACTTATGTTATTGTTTGTTAGAATAATAGTTAAATATGAACTATATTAAAACTAATTAGTATTTATTAAAAATCAAATAAAATCTAAAATTTTGGAGGGAAAGAAATGGAAAATAAATTTTCATTAGAAGGAAAAGTGGCTATTGTAACAGGTTGTAGTACTGGTCTTGGTCAAGGAATGACATTAGGACTTGCAGAAGCTGGAGCAGATGTTGTAGGTGTCGATTATGTAGATGCACCAGAAACTAAAGAAAAAGTGGAAGCAATAGGAAGAAAATTTCTTTCTATAAAAGCTAATTTACTTACAACTGAACCTATACAGGGTATTATAGATAAGACTGTAGAAAAATTTGGTAGAGTAGATATCCTTATTAATAATGCCGGTATTATTCGTAGAGAAGATTCTATTAATTTTACAGAAAAAGATTGGGATGACGTTATGAATATTAACGTAAAAACAGTATTCTTTTTCAGCCAAGCAGTAGCAAAACAATTCATGAAACAAAAATCAGGTGGAAAAATTATTAATATCGCATCAATGCTTTCATTCCAAGGTGGTATTAGAGTTCCTTCATATACAGCTAGTAAGAGTGGAGTAATGGGTATCACTAGATTATTGGCTAATGAGTGGGCAAAAGAAAATATCAATGTTAACGCAATAGCACCAGGATACATGGATACAAATAACACAGCTGCATTAAGAGCAGATGCTAAGAGGAGTAAAGAAATACTTGATAGAATACCTGCAAGTAGATGGGGATTACCTTCAGACCTAGCTGGTCCAGTAGTATTTTTAGCTTCAGAAGCAGGAAGTTATGTTAATGGTTATACTATAGCTGTTGATGGTGGATGGTTAGCAAGATAAATAGTATAAAAAACATATATGATATAAACACAATATAAATAATATACATATTCTAAGACTTATTCATTAAAATTGGATAGGTCTTTTTTTGTATATTAAAAACAACATTATGTTTCCAAAAGAATACCATACATACGATTAAGAAATGAAGAAAGATACCTATTATGTACATTTTCAATAATTATATTTATATGCATATTACTTATAATAATAGAAAATAATATTACCAAGCAAATACTTATTATATAAGAGGTGGCAAAATGTTTGAAGACATAAGAGAGAGTAATATTTATAAGAATCTATATAATGGTAAGTGGATTAATTCTAATTCCAATAATCTTATTACCATTAACTCACCTATAGATAATAAAGAAGTCGGTAAGATACAAGCTATGACCAAAGAAGAAGTTGACAAAGTGTTGTCGGTAGCTCAGAGTTCTTTTAAAGTATGGGCAGACAAGCCGGTTAGTGAAAGAGCGGATATCATTCATAAATCCGCATCAATTTTAGAAGCAAATAGTGAAGAAATAGCTAAAATATTAGCTAGTGAAATAGCCAAAGATATTAAAAGCGCTAGATCTGAAGTCATAAGAACAGTGGATTTTATCAGATTTACTGCTGATGAAGGTAAAAGGATTCAAGGAGAAACTCTACAAGGTGATGGATTCCACGGATTTTCCAAAGATAAGTTGGCTTTTGTAACAAGAGAACCTGTTGGAGTAGTTCTTGCTATATCTCCGTTCAATTATCCAGTCAATCTATCAGCATCTAAGATAGCACCTGCATTAATGGCAGGTAATAGTGTAGTTTTTAAACCACCGACACAAGGTTCAATAAGTGCACTTCATCTTGCAAAAGTATTTCAAGAAGCTGGATTACCTAACGGTATCCTTAATACCATAACAGGGAAAGGTTCAGATATAGGGGATTATATAATAAAACATAAAGAAGTGGATTTAATTAATTTTACTGGTAGTAGTGAAGTAGGTAAACATATATCACAGGTAACAACTATGATACCCATGATATTAGAATTAGGAGGTAAAGATGCTGCAATAGTTTTGAAAGATGCTGATCTGGAACATGCAGCAATGAATATAGTTAAAGGAGCATTCAGCTACTCAGGACAAAGGTGTACTGCACTTAAAAGAGTACTGGTACTTGATAGTATTGCAGATAGCTTAGTTGACCTTATTGTTGATGATGTATCCAAATTAAAGATAGGAAATCCTTTTGAAGATGTGACTATAACGCCACTCATTGATAATAAGGCAGCTGATTTCGTACAAGGATTGATTGATGATGCTATAGATAAAGGTGCAACATTGAAGATAGGTAATAAAAGAGATGGAAATTTATTATACCCGACTGTTCTTGATAACGTTACAACCGACATGAGAATTGCATGGGAAGAACCATTCGGTCCTGTACTTCCTATTATAAGAGTAAAAAGTATAGATGAAGCGGTTGAGATAGCTAATGCATCTGTGTATGGTCTTCAATCTTCGATATTTACCAATGATATAGATGATGCATTTCATATAGCAAGATTATTGGAGGTAGGTACTGTTCAAATAAATAATAAAACAGAAAGAGGACCAGATCATTTTCCATTTTTAGGAGTTAAATCGTCTGGTATGGGTACACAAGGAATCAGGTATAGTATTGAAGCAATGAGTAGACCGAAGGCTATAGTAGTGAATCTTAGACAAAGAAGTGACAAAGTAGGACAGGAAAAATAATTTTTGGATGTAAGGATTGTTGTTTCCAGGTAGTGTCACACTAAGTGTGTAAAAATCCATCCTAGCTATGTACGGCTGGGGTGGTTATTTTTATATTTATTAATAATATTCCCATAATTTAGCTGTATTATGATAATACTATAATAGTATCATTTTTGGGGTGCAAAATCTCTAGAATTAACACTGTTTAGTGAACGTTTTTACATGCTAAACTCTTTATGTGATGGGCAATTAATATATTTTGTTTCATTTTTGGGTCCCATCAGCACTTACTTAATGCATGTAAAATTTACGAAGTAAAGGTGGAGATTTATACTACCTTTACTTCGTAAAAGTGAACGGTAGTTAGCCAATATAAGGTGTTATACGTTCATTATATAAAATGGTTAATTGATTGAGTATTTTATCCCAACCTCGATACCTTTGTGTCCATTTTTTGGTAGCTTTATCTGTAGCTAAAAAAAGCATTTTTTGTAAGGATGTATCTGTTGGAAAAATACATTTGCTTTTTGTTACTTTACGATATTGCCTATTAAGATTTTCAATGACATTTGTTGTATACATAATGCGCCTGATGTCATCTGGGAATTTAAAAAATGGACACAATACATCCCAATTTTTTCGCCAACTCGTTAACGCATGAGGATACTTAGCTCCCCATTTATCTTCTAATTCATCAAGCTTTAATAAAGCTAAATCTTCTGATGAAGCACGATAAACCTCTTTGAAATCTCTTGTAAATTCTTTGTAATCTTTATAGGATACAAACTTAAATGAATTTCTTAATTGATGTATGATACAGCGCTGTATTTCTGCTTGTGGATAAACTGTTTGGATAGCTTCTTTTATGCCAGAAAGCCCGTCTACAGAGAAGATAAGGACATCTTTAACTCCTCGTGAAGATAATTGATTAAGAATGTTTAACCAGAATTTAGAGCTCTCGTTTTCACCTATCCAGATACCTAATACATCCTTCATACCATCTAGGTTAACACCAATAATCACATAAGCTGCTCGATTGATAACGCGTCCTTCAGTTCTTACTTTAAAATGAATTGCATCCATAAAAACAAAGGGATATATAGGTTCTAAGGGTCTTCCTTGCCATTCTTTAATTGTTGGTATTAGTTTATCCGTTATTCTACTTACCATATCTGCCGAAACATTTATTCCATACAGTTCATTCATCTGTTCATGAATATCTCTTGTGGACATACCACGAGCATAAAGACTTATGATTTGTTTCTCAATATCTGAAATATCTTTTTTTCTTTTGGGAACAATCTTAGGTTCAAAATCAGCATTTCGGTCTCTAGGCACATCAATATCAATTTCACCTAGAGAAGAACGAACTTTCTTTTGAGAATAACCATTTCGATAGTTGGATTTAGGTTGGTCATGATCGTAACGTTCGTAGCCTAGAGTTTCGTCCATCTCGTTTTCAAGCATTTCTTGAATAACATCCTTAAACATATTTTTTAGAGCACCCATAATATCTTGTGGAGTTTTGATGTCATTGTTTTCAATTATTGATTGTGCTTGTTCTTTAGTAATAAGATTATTTGCCATAATAAAATCTCCTTCCTAGCATTTTTATTTAGATTTTAGCCAGGTCGGAGATATTTTACACACTTTCTAGGACATTCTCTGTTTCCATCATATTTGATCACAAAATTAATAAAAAGCCTATGTTTATCTAATATTATAATTTCATTTTGTACTCACTTAATATGGCTATTTATACTTCTAGCGAGGTTTTATAAGAAAAAAATTAACTATAACTATTGATACCATAAAATATAGGCAGACCTCTGTTTAAACAATATATCATATGTTGCTTAAACAGAGGTCTGAAATCGTCAATATAGTATTATCTTCTTCTTTTTTTGGTATTTGCTAATTCCATTGTTACATTTTTACCGCGAATTCTAGATTGATTCATTTTATCAATAACTTGGTTAGCATATTTTTCTGGTATCTCAACAAATGTATATTTATCATACATGTCGATTGAACCTATAGATGAACCTTTTATTTTAGTCTCACCTGCAATTGCGCCGACAATATCTCTTACACCTATTTTATGGTTTTTACCTATATTAACGTATAATCTAGCCATTCCTTTTTCTCGTTTACCACCGTAACGTTTTGTTTTATCATTTCTTGAATTATTATTATATGACTGTCTTCTATTTACTTCATATGAAAGATTAGTATCATTGTCTTCTTTTAATTCAAGATTAGACATCAATAATGCAGCTGCGATTTTATCAGAAGTATAACCTTTTTCATTAAGTTTATTAATTATACTTTCATAATTATTTAGATCAGTAGCATTATCAATAATATTGGCTAATGTTTCCATATAATTATCTACTTTTACTGCATTAACTTTATTGATTGATGGTATTTTTTTTCTAGGAATATCTTTCTTAATATATTTAATAATATTAGATATTCTTCTAGTTTCACTTTTGGAAACTAATGTGTAAGAACTACCTTTTTTACCAGCTCTACCTGTACGACCGATTCTATGGACATAATATTCTTCATTATCAGGAACATCGTAATTAACTACTGCTTCAACATTTTTAATATCAAGCCCTCTTGCAGCGACATCAGTAGCAACAAGTATATTGATTATACCTTTATTAAACTTATTAAGTACATTAAGTCTAACTACTTGATTCATATCACCATGTATTTTATCACAAGCATAACCAGCGTCTTGTAGAAGTTCTGTAACTTCATCAACTCTTTTTTTGGTATTACAGAAAATTAATGATAATTTTGGATGATATACATCGATTAATCTTCTAAGTACTTCTAATTTATGGTGTTCTAGAACATGATAGTATCTTTGGTCTATAGTATCTGTTGTAAGCTCTTTTCTAGTGATTTTTATTAATTTAGGGTTCTTTTGATAATTATGGGTAATGTCTAATATGCTTTTTGGCATAGTAGCTGAAAATAATATAGTTTGTAAATGTTCACTAGGTATTTTACTTAGTATGGTTTCAATATCTTCCCTAAATCCCATATTAAGCATTTCATCTGCTTCATCAAGAATAATTGAATTAACATGATCAAGCTTGATAGTTTTTCTGTTCATATGATCCATTAATCTTCCGGGAGTACCAATAATTATTTGAACACCTTTTTTTAAAACAGAAATTTGTCTGTAGATTGGTTCGCCACCGTAAACAGGAAATGATTTGATATTCATGTATTTTGTTAATTTTTTAAATTCATTACATACTTGAACAGCTAATTCTCTTGTAGGGCAAAGAACTAAAACTTGAGGTTTCTTAATAGATTGGTCTATTTTTTCTAAAATTGGAATTGCAAAGGCAGCTGTCTTACCTGTGCCTGTTTGGGATTGTCCAATAATATCATTACCTGATAATATTTCTGGAATTGATTTTTCTTGTATTTCAGTTGTTTCTTCAAATCCCATATCAGATATAGCTTTCAAAATATTATCAGATATATTCAGTTCGTTAAAATTCATTATATTATCTCATCCTTAACTTTATTTGTGTGCTTTTCTATCTTGTATAACTAAATCATTATAGTTGTTAATTATGAAAAAATCAAGCAAAATTTCATATATCTCTATTTTAACCAATTTATTCTTTTATTACTAATAAGTATATGTTAAAATATATTCAAAAGTATTAACATATAATTTAGATATAGTTTATTTTTACATCTAATAGATTTGTTGGCAAAATGAATTAATATTTAAATAATTTGAATATAAGTTGAAGTTTAGGAGGAAAATTGTATGAAAAGAAGAAATCTGCTAGGTATATTAATAATTGCTATTGGGATTATTATCTTATTAGGTAGACTGGATATTATTGAGAGTGACAATATATTTAGTACATATTGGCCTATTATTATAATTGCTATTGGATTAGTTAACTTATTTGATAAATATGGTTCTAAAACATTGGCGACAATTTTAATAATTGTGGGTGTTGTTTTTCAATTAAAAGAACTAGAGTTGGAAATATTGGAAGATGTACCAATCGGCGAATTTATATTCCCTGCTATAGTAATAATAGTTGGATTATATTTTATAATTCCTAAAAAAAAAGGTAGTAGGAAAAAAATATCATCTTTAGATTCATTAGACTCTATATGTTTGTTTTCAGGTTATGATATAGTAAATGATTCAAGGAATTTCCAGGGAGGTAATCTAGTAACAGCATTTGGTGGAATTGATATTGATCTGACACATGCAAATATATCTGAGTCAAAACCAGTGATAATTGATACTTTTGTGGCGTTTGGTGGCATTGATATAAAAGTTCCTAATGATTGGAAGGTAGAGATAAAAGGTCTTCCTCTATTTGGAGGTTGGGAAAACGAGACAAAAAGAGATATCGATACTAATAAAGTATTGGTAATAAAATGTGTCATCATGTTTGGCGGTTTAGACGTTAATTACTGATTTATTAAGAGAGATATCTATTATACACTAGTAGTATCTCTTTTTGATGTTTGCATTAAAACTGTGGTTTCAAGTATATGCAAGATAAATATTTACATATATCAAATGATTTTTTTGCATAAATATTTTATTGTAGGAATAATGTGATATAGGTACTTTTCTAAATATAAAAAATAACAATATTAATAATTTAAGATGTTTTTTAATATATTTTAATAAGATTTTAATATTCATTAATTATACTAGATATGTTGGATATAATAATACTGTGATTTATTTATAGAAGAAAGGATGTGGGATGATGATAGATTGGTTAAAAGAATTAATGACACTTGGCTATTGGACAAATATGCTTGACCAAATAAGAGAGATAGGAATATTTGCCGGTGTTGGATTAGCAATGATTGAAGCTTTTTTCCCACCATTACCTTTAATATTATTTGTTACAATTAATGTTACGGCTTTTGGCTTTTGGACTGGTTATATGTATTCTTGGTTAGGTTCCTGTATTGGGTCGATAATTGTATTTTTAGTAATAAAAAGATTTGGACAGAAAAGATTCCAGCAAAAGATTGCTCATAATGAAAAAATATTTAATATTTTTAGATGGATAAAGGAGAAGGGGTTTACTCCTGTATTTTTTCTCCATACGTTTCCATTTACTCCATCTATAGTTGTATGTGGTTTGGCAGCTTTAGCAGGTATTAAGAATAGAGAATATATTAGTGGATTGGTTTTAGGCAAATTATTAATGATATTCTCGTTAAGTTTTATAGGATTCAATGTAAGAGCGTTTGTAGAACAGCCATTAAAGTCTATTATTTTGATTTCAGCAACATTAGCCATATCATTAATTGGAAAGAAAATTATTAAAATATGTGAAAAAAAGTTTGAAAAAAAGGAACAGGCCAAAAATAAAAAATTACCAGTAAAAGCTGCATAATAATTAAATAATATTATAATACCCTATAAGAATTTTATATGCACTTAATCCTACATATAAAAATTAACTTATAGGGTATTTTATATTACTTTTGCAAATAAAACAATTTATTAAGCATAGAAATAATGATTATTGATTTTAGTTATAAATTTCCTATTATTCATAATCCAGAAATTACTAGATTTATCAGGATTAAGAAAATATAATGCACCTGAGATATTATTATTACCATTTAGTGCTGATATTGCTGCATTAATACTTTCCTGTGTAGGTTTATTATATATATTACCATCAGCTACTGGTGAAAATTGAATACCATATTTTTTATCAAATATTACGGATTTTATAGTATTTGGGTACTCGGAACTCTTTTTCCTGTTGATAATTACATTGGCTACCGCTAATTTACCAGAATATGGTTCTCCAACTGCTTCTGCTTCTACGATTCTAGATAACCAATATAAATCTTCTGATGTATATTTAGCAGAAGGGGTATACCCATTATTGCTTATATACACTGAACTATTAGTCCAACTTACTTTATAGCCTAATGTTTCTGAGATAAATCTTACAGGTACAAAAGTTCGTCCAGAAATCAAATTAATAGGTGCATCAATTTTATATTGCTTTCCATTTACAGTTACATATTGTTTTCCTACAGGGAGTTTAATAATTTTTTGATCAAATTTTAGTGTTGCAGTTTTATTTGTAGAATCCCAACTGATGGATTTAGCATTTAGAGCTTCACCAATAAACCTAATAGGTACAAATGTACGTTGATTTTGAATGTAGGGATTTACATCAGGGGTTAAGACCTTGCCATTAACATAAATAGGTATAACATTGGAAGCAAAAGTCTGATTGGTTAGATTGAAAACCAAAAATAAAGATATTATTATAAGCATTAATTTTTTCATCTAATCACCTCTACAACAAGTCTAACAAATGTATTAATCAATCTCAATATGGAATTTTTGGAAATGAGCCAAAATTCTATTATTTTCCATAAATGTCATTAGACTTTATAAATTGGTAGGGTGTGGTATTTGTCATCTTTTTGAAAATTCTCGTAAAATAATTTGAATCATTGAATCCTAACAATAAAGCTATTTGTGTAATGGTGTATTTACCTTGTATTAAGTAGTATTTGGATTCATTAATTTTAATGTTATGAATATAACGGATCAGTGTTTCACCTGTTTCAGTTTTGAATTGTCTAGATAGATAGGTAGAATTTATATGTAATTCATCTGCAATATACTTAGTAGATAATTTTTCATTTATATTAGATATGATAAAAGCAATAGTTTGTCTGATTATCGGACTATAGTTTCTTGTAGAGTAACTATCAACTATTTCACAATAGTCCTTTATCATAATGAAAAGTAATTCATAGTATTCTTCAATTGATGTTATTTTTTCTATTCTAAGTGCATATTGTTCTGAAATATTATGTATATATATAGGGGGAACTCCAGCTTGTTCAATAGCTTTCCTGAATGTTGTATTATCAATGATTAAGTAGTTTTTAGCGCATCTTATAGGATCATCAGGGATTCTATCGTCTAGGGTCATAACATCTCTATGATTTATATAGATTTTTTTTACGTCTTCAAATTTTCCATAACTAATTAGATGAAGAATTTCGTTTTCTAGATTATATCTCATATTAATGATATTGTTTATATTTTGAGTGGTTTCTATAGAGCGATTAAGTATTCTAGGTAAATAATTGGTAGTAGTAAAATTAGTATGTATATTGCTGCTTTTTATAGTTGAAAATTTTATTGAATTAACGAAATCGCATACTTTTAGCAATTTTTTACGATTAAGGATAGGAATTAAATCTATAAAGGACTTGGTATAATTGCTAATATTTTTTAGTAGGTTATTATTAATACTACTGGTATGGTTTATTATTCTATGAGATAAATACGGACCTATAATGATTAATCCTCCATATCTTATTAATGTAGACATATAATGTATACCTAATTCATCACTAAGAATATAGATTTGATTTTCAGGCTTATTCTTCAGAGAATCAAATATATCATCTATATTTCTAGTAATAAAAGCAATATTATTCAATTTTGGTTCAATATTATTTAATTCAAAAATAAATGTTCTGTTGCTATCATAGAACATTATATTAATACCTACAAAAGTATGTATTATATCGCATAAATAATATATATCTTCATACTTCAATTATAATCACAATCCTTATAATTATATTAAATTAAAGTTATTCAAGAATGTACTATAATAAGTAATAATGTTAAAGGATTTTTGCTTTCATGTAATGTATAATAACTTATAACATATTAATTATAATACAATTTAAGGATTTGTTCAATTATCTATATTCAGTAACTATTAAGGGGGGAGTTTATTGTTATATCCTATTGATACTTTAACAAGACAAGTGAAAGAACTAAATGGTATTTGGAGATTTAAATTGGGTAATGGTAAAGGATTAGCAGAAAAATGGTATGAACAAGAATTAACTGATACTGTACCTATGCCTGTGCCTGCTAGTTATAATGATATTTATGAAGACAAAAAGTATTATAAACATATAGGATTTGTCTGGTATGAAAAAAAATTCATGATACCTGACTTATGGAAAGATAAAAGAATAGTGATTCGTATTGGATCAGCTACACATAACTCAATAGTTTGGATAAATGGTAAAAAGGTTATAGAGCACGTTGGTGGTTACACACCTTTTGAAGGAGAAATATCAGATGAAATTAATTTCAATAAAGAAAATAGAATAACCATTGCTGTTAATAATATTTTAGATTTAACAACAATACCTATAGGACAGTTACAATTTAAATCTAAAAAATACAAGAAACTTAAGTATTACTTTGACTTTTTTAATTATAGTGGAATCCATAGACCTGTAAAATTATACATAACTCCAAAACAGTATATTGAAGATGTAGAGATAAGTACATTAGTTTTAGCCAATTCTGGTATAGTATCTTATTCTATAAAAACCTCTAGTGACAGCAATATAGACATAGAAATAATTGACAATAATGAAATAGTAGCGAATGCTAGTGGATACAAAGGCGAAGTTACTATTGATAATCCAACATTATGGGAACCTAATGAAGGATACTTGTATACCTTTAGAATTAAATTAATAGATGAGCATGGTAATATTATTGATACATATGATGAGAGATTTGGCATAAGGAGTATAAAAGTAAAAGAAAATCAATTTTTAATTAACAACAAACCTTTTTATTTTAAAGGATTTGGTAAACATGAGGATAATTATATCATCGGTAGGGGATATAATGATGTTTTTAACATTAAAGATTTCAGTCTTATGAAATGGATTGGAGCCAATTCATTTAGAACTTCACATTATCCTTATTCTGAAGAAATAATGAGGCTAGCTGATGAAGAAGGTATTGTGGTCATAGATGAATCGCCTGCAGTAGGACTTAATCTTAATATTCATATTTCTTCTGATGATATTATCAATCTGGATAATGGAGATAAGATTCAATTACCTAATACATGGGATGTTGTTGATTGTCAAAAGAACCATTTAAAAGTCATGGAAGAATTGATTAATAGAGATAAAAATCATCCTAGCGTAGTAATGTGGAGTATAGCTAATGAACCAGCTTCTGAAGATGAGGGAGCATATGAATATTTTAAACCAATAGTTGAGTTGACTAAGAAGTTGGATCCATATAGACCTGTGACAATTGTAGAATATCAAGGAGCACTTCCCTTTAACAGTAGAATTACTAATTTGATTGATGTAATAACTTTGAATAGATATTATGGATGGTATATTGCATCTGGAGATTTAGATTATACTAAAGAATTGTTAAGAAGAGAATTGATATGGTGGTGGGATTTATATAATAAACCTATTATGATGACAGAATATGGGACTGATACGATTCTTGGGCTTACTTCGACAACTTCATTAATGTGGACAGAAGAATATCAAGAAGAATTCCTGAAGGTATATCATGAAATATTTGATGAGTTGGATTTTTTTATTGGTGAGCATGTATGGAATTTTGCTGATTTTGCAACAGATGAAGATATAACAAGAGTAAATGGAAATAAAAAAGGTATTTTTACCAGAAATAGAAAACCAAAAAAAGCTGCGTATTTACTAAAAAACAGATGGAATAATATACCTAATTATGGATATAAATAGATTTTTAACTATTATATAAATAAAAGGGAGAGGTTAGATGAAAAGATTATCTTTAAAAGAGAAATTAACCTATGCTTGTGGGAACTTAGGTATATCTCTATTAACAGTTATTCATATGCTATTTTTAGTTTATTTCTTTTTTCCACCAAAAGATGCGGGTATTCCATATCATATACCTCAAACATCTTTTTTTATGGGAATTACTATTTTAGGTGTAGTTATGTCTCTTGGAAGAATATTTGATGCTTTTACAGATCCACTAATTGCACATCTAAGTGATAAAAGTGAAAATAAAAGAGGTAAACGTATACCGTTTTTAAGAAAATTTTCGATACCCTTCGCAATTTCTTATGTTGCAATTTTCTTTGTACCAGTTCCGGGTGAGATAAGTGTTATAAATATTATATGGTTGACAATATGGTTGTTTTTATGTGCTTTGTTTTTAACATTATATGGTGTGCCCTATTTTTCTTTATTGGTCCATATTGCAAAAACTAGTGAAGATAAAGTTGATTTATGTACATTTTCCAGTGCTTTTTGGTTTGCGGGATTCATAATTGTTTCTTCAGCATCAAATTTATGGGACGGTATTTCTAAAATATTTGGGGTAGACAGATTGGTCAGTATGCAGTTTGCCTTTGCATTATTAGCTATAATAGGATTGATGTGTTTAAGTATTCCGGCTTATTTAATAAATGAAAAAAAATATGAAACGAATGATATAAAAATAGTTAATGAGAGACTGATACCTTCATTAAAAAAAGTCTTGAAAAATAGGAATTTTATATGTTATTTAATTGGAAATACAGGATATTCTATAGCAACTTATATGTTTGAAACAGGACTTATCTATTTTATTACTGTACTTGCTGTTTTAGAAGCAGGAGTACAAGGTACATTGACCTTGATTATAGGTGCGTTAACATTACTTTGTTATCCATTAATCAATAAGATGGCTAAGAAGATAGGAAAGAAGATTGTCATGAAATTTGGATTCCTACTATTTGCATTAACTTTTATAGTTATATCTTTTTTAGGTATCGGTAATATGAATGTATATATTTTATTAGGTATGATAGTATTATTAGTTCCATATTCACAAGCGACTTTTGGTATTTTACCTTCTGCAATTACTGCGGATTGTGCAGCTTACGATAAATATAAAAGTGGAGAAGATAAACCAGGAATGTACGGTGCGGTTAATGGCTTTTTTTCTAAGTTAGGAGGTAGCTTGGCTATGGTTATATTTACTTCACTATTATTATTGGGGAAGGATATAGGGGATGATATGGGTATAAGAGTAATAGCAATTTTCGGTACAATACTTTCGTTTGCTGGGATAATAGCTATAAATAGGTATAATGAAAAGGAAATATTATCGTACACTAAGCAAAATGAATATTTTGATGAAAATTCATATACTGAAAGAGAAGAAAATAGTGATAAAATAAATACTGTTTAAGTATAAAAATGCTTAATTTTGTTGTGAGGATATCATTTTGTATATCTATGGGTGAAAGTTATATAGGATGTGAATATTGAAGTATCATTTATATATAAGTATATTTCAAAATAATATATTGAAATTATATATCTAGTAGCTGATTAGATATTTTTTTTGTTTCAATGTATAAAATTTTATTTATCAGCTTATATTATTACATAATATTTAGTATTTATTGGAATTTTAATTTCCTATTATATACAGTAATTTTTAATACTATCTATGGTTAGTAAACAAAAAAAGATTTAAAAAATGTCGAATAAAGCCTTGACTTTATGCTTTATAAATGATATAATTCTTTTCGCTGGTGAAAACAACAACAGCAACAGCAACAACAAAGAACCTTGAAAACTGAACAGTGAAACAACCAAAAACTTAGTAAAAGTTTTACCCAAGAAATTCCTTAGTAAATTAATGGATAAAGACGATAGTCTATAAAATATAAGCCAGAGCA